>JAYVBR010000374.1:0-2797 GCA_043750395.1 Bacteroidota bacterium
GCAGTGGGGAACCTACTTACCAGGAACCATAAACGCAATTGAACTAGGTGCTGACAACACCATATATGCTGCTGGGTCAACTAAAACTGCTATTGCAGGACTTACCAATTCTGGTGCATATCAAGAGAATTTTCAAAATCTAGTGGGTTTTGACCCTAATGATTTTCGAAATTTAAATGGATATATTATTCAATTAGATACAGCAACGGGCAATAAAGTTAATGCTACTTATTGCGGTCCTTATTTCGAAATTAGTAGTATGGCAATAGACAGTGCAGGAAATCTTATTGTTGGTGGTAGTACTAATGTCTTTTGTTTGGGAACCGCATTATCAACAACTGGAGCTTATCAAGAATTGCAAGTAAATTGTGTTAATTATGGGTCATCACTTGGAAATAGCGATGCGGTAATTTCTAAATTTTCTCCAAATTTACAAACTCGCATTTGGAGTACTTATTATGGTGGAATTGGAAATGAAGGAATTGTCTCTTTAATTACCGATGACGAAGATATATACTTGACCTGTAGCAATGGAAACAACAGTATTTTGCCAACCACAGGTACTTTTCAGCAAACGCCTTCTGGGACTTTAATTTCAAAATTTAATGTTGCTGGCAACAGGGTTTGGGCAACAGGTTTTGGCGACAACGATACTTTTGTTGTTGGTTTATCGGTGTTAAATAATAAGTTGTTTTTTTCGGGTGGTGTATTGGCAACAACAACTTTTCCTATTGCCACAGCGGGAGCCTATCAAGAAACTTTTTCAGGATTGTCCTATGAAGATTATGATGGAAATCCACAAACTTGCAATAAAGGATTTTTTGGACAGTTAAATGCAACAACTGGCACTAGAGATTGGAGCAGTTACTTCAGCGGAGAATCATACGATCTTGCCCCTAGAATTACGATTCAAAATGAAAATACTTTTTATTTATCGGGTGGCACATCTAGTGCAACTGGAATTGCAACGGCAGGTAGTCACCAACCAAACATAAGTTTAGCTAATAATGTATTTCCACCAGATCCAATTTCTTTTAGATTAAATTCTTATATCGCTAAATTTTCTATTCCTGCGCTGGCTAATAATAATTTTTCAAAAACCAGCTTGCAATTGTTACCTAACCCGAGCAACGGTGTTTTTAGTTTGCAGGGCGACCTGAATGGATACAACAATTTGCAATTGGTTTTGTGCGACAATTTAGGTCGCAATATAGCGAGTAGCAAAGTGACTGTTTTGCAAAATCAAGTCAATCAAGAGTTTAATTTTAGTAAAGAATTGACTTTAGGTGTTTATTTTGCAAAATTGGTTAGTGACAATCAGGTTTTTAAGGTTTTTAAGGTTTTGGTTCATTAAAATAATAAAAAACTCCGAAAATTTTCGGAGTTTTTTTTGTTTTATTTGAAATAAGAAAAATCGTGATTGTTTTCGATTTTCAATATTGTTTCGTAAATTAATTTTATAACGTTTTCGACATCATCACGGTGCACCATTTCGACAGTTGTGTGCATATAACGCAATGACAATGAGATTAATGCCGATGGAACTCCACCATTACTATAAGCAAAAGCATCAGTATCGGTGCCAGTCGCTCGAGATGTGGCGTGACGCTGAAACGGGATTTTTTTCTCTACCGCAGTATCAACAATCAATTCTCGCAAAACGTTTTGAGTTGCTGGCGCATAAGCAATTACTGGACCTTTGCCCATCTTTAGGTCGCCTTCTATTTTTTTATCAATCATTGGCGTAGTTGTATCGTGGCAAACATCGGTAATTATTGCAACATTGGGTTTAATGGTTTGTGCAATCATTTCGGCACCACGAAGTCCAATTTCTTCTTGAACTGAGTTAACAATATATAATCCAAATGGCAATTTGACCTTGTTTTCTTTGAGTAAACGAGCGACTTCGGCAATCATAAATCCGCCCATTCTGTTGTCGATAGCTCTGCAAACAAATTTATTTTCGTTAAGAATCATAAATTCATCTGGATAAGTAATTACACAACCCACGTGAACGCCCAATTTTTCGACTTCTTCTTTGGTTTCGCAACCACAATCAATGAAAATATTGTGCAAAGTTGCAGCTTCTTCTTTGGCACGATTTCGAGTGTGAATGGCTGGCCAACCAAAAACGCCTTTTACAATGCCATTTTTGGTATGAATATTGACACGTTTCGAGGGCGCAATTTGATGGTCAGAGCCACCATTTCTGATTACATAAATCAATCCATCATCAGTAATGTAATTTACATACCACGAAATTTCGTCGGCATGACCTTCAATTACTACTTTGAATTTTGCATCTGGATTAATGATTCCTACAGCAGTTCCATAAATATCGGTTGTAAAAGTATCGACATAAGGTTTTAGATATTCCATCCATAATTTTTGACCAGACGACTCAAATCCGGTAGGCGAGGCGTTGTTTAAATAAGTTTCTAGAAAATCTAAAGATGATTTTTTAAGTATGCTTTTCGTGCTCATAAAAATATTTTTTGCGAATTTATAAAATTGGCATCAGAGTTGTATATATAATGTATAATTTTGTCAAATATATTTTTAACAATGAAGTTTTTTAAATTATTAAGTTTTTTAGTTTTGTTTTCGGTTTCGATAAATGCACAAGTTCAAGTAAAAGATACCATAAAAATGGGATACGTCTTACCTGAAAATGATAGTATAATTTCGGCTCCAATTTTATTGGAAGAAGTTACAATTAGTAAACAAAAATTAGATCCAGAAGCCAAGAAACAATTTTTGGTGCTTCAAAACCGAGTTTTAAGAGTTTATCCTTATG
>JAYVBR010000375.1:0-6516 GCA_043750395.1 Bacteroidota bacterium
TGTACTCAACTCGAAATCTCGAAATTTATATCTAGGAAATAACGAAATCATGTATTCGAAAATCGGATATTGTGAGAAAAAATCCCAACTTGCTGCAAATGCATAACCAATTATTGTATCATTTAATTTTGCAATAAAAATACCGTTTTGGCTAATAACATATTTAAGTAGCGGAATTGTAAATGGTGTTGTAACAAATCCAGCAACTTTTTCTTCATTAGATAAATTTGAGACTAAATACAATTCTTGTAGATTAAGAATTCCAGAAATATCTGATGTTTTGGCAATTTCTAAAATTACGTTTTCTAGCATTTTAATAATATTTGAAACAAAAATAATTTAATATTTTTGAAATTTTAATAAAATAAAAATATTTCTTACATTTGATAAAAATCTAGATTATGGCAACTACAAAAGATATTCAATACGAAAGTGATGTTAATGGAAACCCAACTTTCATTAAAATAAATCTCGAAAAATATGGTGCTGATTTAGAACCTTTTCTAAAAAAAATTGGTGTTCTTTTGCCAAAAGATGCTTTTGATTTGGAGATTGAAAATTCAATTTCATCAGAAGAATTTCTAAAAAGATCAATCGAAAAAATAAATGGTTTACCTTGGAAGAAGTAATTGTTAACTACACAAAGTTTGTTCAAATTTATTTTGACGACTTGATTGAAGAGTTGTTTCGCCAAGATTATTTTATTTATCGAGAAAATGCAATAGATTATGTTGAAAAATTTATATTTTATATTAACACTTCAATTAATCAATTACCACATAGAAAAACTCCAGAATCGCTATTAAAATATGGCGATTTTTATGTTTTTTACAAATCAAATTCAAGAACAACTTGGTATATTTTCTTCTCGAAAAAAAATTCGACTTACTTGATAAAACACATTTCGAACAACCACAATTTGGATAGTTCGCTCATAAATATATTATAAAAAATTAAAATGAAAAACATAATCATTACAGGAACTTCTCGCGGGATTGGTTACGAATTGGCACTTCAATTTGCAAATGCTGGACATAATGTTTTGGCAATTTCGAGAAAAATATCAGAAAATTTATCAAATCATAAAAACATAACTTGTTTATCAGTCGATTTGTCAGAAGAATCGCATTTGAAGAAAGTCAACACTTTTTTATCAGAAAACTGGAAAATTGTCGATGCAATTGTTCATAATGCTGGTTCGCTTTTGTTCAAACCATTTGCAGAAACAACCAACCAAGACTTTGAAAATATTTATAAAGTTAATGTTTTTGCTGTTGCTAATTTGACCAGAATTTGTTTGCCTTATTTGCAAAAAGGAAGTCACGTTGTTTCGATTTCATCGATGGGCGGCATTCAGGGAAGTTCAAAATTTGCTGGACTTTCGGCATATAGTTCAAGTAAAGGTTCAATAATTACACTTTCAGAATTGCTGGCGGAAGAATATAAAGAGCAGGGTATTTCGTTTAATGTTTTGGCTCTAGGTTCTGTAAATACGGAAATGTTGCAAGAAGCCTTTCCAGGTTATGAAGCACCACTTTCGGCACTGGAAATGGCAAATTATATTTTTGATTTTACGCTAACTGGAAATAAATTTTATAACGGAAAAGTATTGTCGGTTGCGAGTTCGACGCCTTAAAAATTGTTATAAGTTTTAGGTTCTGGGTTGTGAGTTTTTTGTAATTGCAAAAAAATTTTGTTCAAAAAAATCCAAAATGTCTAATAAAAAAATCGTAACTTTATAAAAATAAAAAGTTTATTTGCCACAAATAGTTTACTGCAAATTTGTAGTTATTTATCGTTTATCATTTATAAATTTCTTTGAATTTACAACTCTTTTTCTTCGAGTCTTGGTGGTTTTGCAGAAAATTTCAGGTAATTTTTAGTAAATAATTAATTCCAAAATCTTAAGTTAAATTATGAAACAAGAAAACGCTATTCAATTATTCGAAAATAAAAAAGTCAGAACAGTTTGGGATGCTGACCAAGAAAAATGGTTTTTATCAATTATTGATGTCATTGAAGTTTTGACCGAAAGTATTGACCCAAGTGCCTATTGGAGGAAACTTAAACAGCGACTAAAAGAAGAAGGAAATGAAACCGTGACGAATTGTCACGGTTTGAAAATGAAAGCCATTGACGGTAAAATACGAATGACCGATGTCGCTGATACTGAACAACTTTTCAGGTTAATTCAATCGATTCCATCGCCAAAAGCAGAACCTTTCAAACTTTGGTTGGCATAAATAGCATCAGAAAGATTAGACGAAATACAAGATCCAGAAATCACGATTGATCGTGCATTAGAACAATATTTGAATTTAGGTTATTCAGAAAATTGGATCAATCAACGCTTAAAAAGTATTGAAATTAGAAAAGAATTGACTGACGAATGGAAAAATAGGGGCATAAAAGAAGGAGAACAATTTGCAATTTTGACTGATATAATTTCTCAATCTTGGTCTGGGAACACAACCAAATAATATAAAATTTTGAAAGGTTTAAAAAAAGAAAATCTTCGTGACAACATGACAAATACTGAATTGATTTTGAACATGTTAGCCGAAGTATCGACCAAAGATATTTCTCAAGCCGTTAATCCTGAAACGTTTCTAGAAAGTAAAAAAGTGGCCCGCCAAGGCGGAAATGTTGCGAAAGTTGCAATGAAAGAATTGGAAGCCAAAACGGGCAAAAAAGTTGTTTCGGAATTAAATGCTAAATCGTTATTAAAAGCGCAGAATGATTAGTTTTTTAAAGTTTATAAACGGATTCACAAAAATAAACTCCATTTTTTGTGGTAGACACATTTATTTCATTTTCTGAATAGTTTCGAATAAAATCAAGATCAAATTCATCAATTTTTTCTTTACTTAAAAGTTTACAAATAATCTGATTTTCAATAATTTCAAATGAAAATTTGATTGGAAACAGATAATTATTTTTGATTCTCAAATCTTTATATCCAAACACAATTGTTGCATCTGCGCCAAGCGGCGTAAAACGTTCTTCTTCTTTGTAAATATCTACAGAATGGTTGAATCGTTCGACAATTTCTAGATTAGTTTTCAATGCAGTTACATATATTATGCTTGAAAGTTGACATAATCCGCCACCAATTTCTTCGGAAATTTTTCCTTTTATAATGTTTCTTCCAGTTCTAAAATTATTTTTAGAATTTGGTTTTCCGACAATTTTCCAAAAAGAAAAAATTTCATTAGGTTTAATTATTATATTTTCGACTTTCATGGAGCCTTTAGAAATGTTATGAACTTTATTGTCGAAAAAAGCACTTTTTTTCATTTCTTGAATTGTAGAAATACTGAAATTAAAATCAACTTTCAATTCGCTTTTTTTAGAAAAAACTAAATTTCGGTCAAGCCAAAAACGTTTTAGAACTTTAAATTGTATTTTAATTTTTTTTGGAATAATATTTCTTAGATTCATATTTTTTTCAATTCAATGATACAATATGAAGCATATTCTTTCAAAAAAGATTTACAAAGAAAAGTATCTATTTTAACAAAAAATGCTCTTGAAAATTTTGGAAAACGATGAATTGGAAGAAACAAAATGCCTTGATGTTTTGTTAATATCCATTTTTCTTTAATCATTTTATTGATTTCGTCAATAGAAAATGAATTTGCCGCATGCCAATTTTGAGATTTAAAATTAATTAATTTTCGTCGTTTTTTTGATGGAAAATCAAAAATTAATTTTCCATTATTTTTGAGTTTATTATGAGATTTATCTAAAAAATCCATTGTAATTTCGTGATCCAAATGCATGATAACATGCATTGAAAAAATTGTTTCAAAAAAATCATTCTTAAATGGAATGTTTGAAACCGAACCATCTCGAAATTCAACATTTGGAAATTTTAAATTTGATTCTGCAATCATATTTGGGCTAATATCAACACCAAAATTAGCAAAATTTAAAAAACGACCTGTTCCACAGCCCAAATCTAATACTTTTGAATTGTCTTTTTTTGTAATTCTAGAATTTAAAAATGCCCTTTCTTGGTAATCTAAATATTTCCCGTAGGAGTTTTCAAATCGATTATCATCATAATTTTTGGCAAGATCATCGTAGTATATTTTTATTTCATCAATCATTTAATAAATATATCGTATTTCTGACAAAAATAAATAAATTTGCATGAATGACCGAAACTTTAGCAAAATATATTCCAGACCACGCTGTGAAACCAATTTTCGAATTGATTGTCGCAAACAATGTGCACCTAAAAATCGTTAATGAACGCAAAACCCGTCATGGCGATTATCGAAAAGGTTTGTCTGGCAAACATGAAATTACGGTCAATGCTAACTTGAATAAATACCGATTTACAATAACTTTAATTCACGAAATTGCACATTTGGTTGCTTTTGAAAAGTTTGGTAGAAAAATCAAACCGCATGGCGATGAGTGGAAATTTACTTTCCAAAGATTGATGATTCCTTTTATTCGTCCAGAAATTTTTCCAAAGGCAATACTACCTTTACTGGCGAGACATTTCAAAAATCCAACGGCAAGTTCAGATACTGATGCAACTTTGGCTTTGGCTTTGAAACAATTTGATGAACAAAATGATAAAAATTATGTATTTGAAATTCCATACAATTCGGTTTTTAGAATTGCAAATGGAAAAATTTTTAAGAAAATTGCACTGCGTGTAAAGCGCTATGAATGTTTAGAAATTAGTTCTGGAAAAACTTATTTGTTCAATCCGAATGCTGAAGTTGAAATATTAAATAAGTGAAAATGTTTTATAATTTTAAAAGTCTAATTTTTTAAAAAAATTTACAAAAAAAACTCCAACATTTAAGTTGGAGTTGTGTGGGCGATGAGGGGTTCGAACCCCCGACCCCCTCGGTGTAAACGAGGTGCTCTGAACCAGCTGAGCTAATCGCCCGAAATTATTTTGAATGTATTCGAGAAACATTTTGTGGGCGATGAGGGGTTCGAACCCCCGACCCCCTCGGTGTAAACGAGGTGCTCTGAACCAGCTGAGCTAATCGCCCTGAAATCAAAAATTGCTTTCTGAATTAGAGAATGCAAATATAGTGTTGTTTTTTGATTCTGCAAATAAAAAACTATAAAATTATAATATTTCTGCAACCACAAATGTACTTCCGCCAATAAAAATCATATCTGCTGGTTTTGATTTCTTTAGAGCATTTGCGTAAGCTTCTGCAACAGAATTGTTTAAACTACCAATCAGTTCAAACTCTAAACATTTTTCTTGTAAAATCGTAGCGTCTAAACCACGAGGAATATTAGGTTTACAGAAATAATAGATGGCGTTTTTTGGAAATAACGCTAAAATTGAATCTAAATCTTTGTCATTTACTACTCCAAAAACAAAATGTAGTTGATCGAATTGCTGTTTTTGAATTTGTTTTAACACAATTTCTAAACCGTGTTTGTTGTGCGCTGTGTCACAAATAACTATTGGATTTTGTTGTAATTGTTGCCATCTTCCTTGCAAATTGGTATTTTTAATTACTTTCATCAATCCGTTTTTGATATTTTCTTCAGAAACAATATATTTATTTTGAGATTGCAACACTTTAATAGTTTGCAAAACGGTTTTAACATTCGAAATTTGATAATCGCCCAGCAAAACTGTTGGATAATTTTCCTCAATCAAATCCGATGCTAAATAAATATCTGAATTATTCTCATTTGCTTTAGCGATGAAAACAGGTTTGGTTTCTTCAAGATATTCTCCAATTATTACTGGAATATTCTGTTTTATAATCCCCGCTTTTTCATTTGCTATAAGCGACAAAGTATTGCCCAAAAACTGTGTATGGTCTAAACCAATATTGGTAATAACCGAAATTAATGGCGTAATAATATTCGTAGAATCTAATCTTCCGCCCATTCCGACTTCTATTATTGCAATGTCTACATTCGATTTTTTGAAATAATCAAAAGCTAGTCCAACAGTCATTTCAAAAAAACTTAATTCGTTTTCTTCAAAGAATTTCTTGTGTTTCGAAATAAAATCTACAACAAAATCTTCTGAGATTTCGTCACGATTTATTTTAATTCTTTCGCGATAATCTTTTAAATGTGGCGATGTGTACAAACCAACATTATAGCCAGCTTCTTGCAAAATCGATGCCAATAAGTGCGAAGTGGATCCTTTTCCGTTTGTGCCTGCAACGTGAATACATTTTAGTTTTCGCTCAGGATTACCAAGATAATTTGATAATAAAATGGTGTTGGTTAAATCTTCTTTATAAGCAGATTTTCCTACTGATTGGTACATTGGCAACTGATTAAACATCCAATTAACGGTTTCTTGATAGTTCATTTTTTAATAAATTTTCGAATAGAATGAAATATTTTTCGCTTTTTCTAGTTTAATATTGTAACGGAAATTATTTCTATCGCAAAATTGAAATAATTTTATCAAATAATCTAAAAAATCATTACTATATTATATGTATAACTTCATTCAACTTCAAGCAGATACTTTGGCGAATGCTGCTGCAAATGGTTTGCAAA
>JAYVBR010000376.1:0-2778 GCA_043750395.1 Bacteroidota bacterium
AAAAACTATTAACCTTTTTTACGTTAGTTGGAATTTGTTTTTGAATTATTCCAATTGCTTTAAATATACTTTTATCAAATTCGTTAATGACAATAACCAAACCGTTTTGATAACCAACCAATGTTTTATTGCTTGATTTACTAAAATAAACAGCAGTAATTGTTTCGCCCGATAAACCATCAATTGTATTAAATGTTTTTAATTCACTTGTTGACAAATCTTTAGAAAACAAAGCGTTTTCAGAAGCAGCAACCACTTTAGTAGAAGATTCCGAAATGTCTTTGATTTCATTATAAGAAAAATAACCTTTCCATAACAAATTGGCTTGACAAAATGTTTTTAATGAAATTAAAACTAAAAATATGAATAAAATTGATTTTTTCATTGGTTGTAAATAACGATACAAATATACAAACGAAATTAATTTGATTTTAATATATCAATCAAAAAAAATGTCTTCAATTTTTTGAAGACATTTTTTAATTTTTTATAAATATTAGATATTATACAACACCTTGACCAAGCATTGCATCGGCAACTTTAACGAAACCTGCAATATTTGCACCTTTTACATAATCTACATATCCTGACGCATCTTTACCATATTGCACACAAGATGAGTGAATTGCTAACATTATTCCTTTTAAACGTTCATCAACTTCTTCAGAAGACCAAGACAAACGCAATGAGTTTTGAGACATTTCTAATCCAGAAGTTGCAACTCCACCAGCATTAGAAGCTTTTCCTGGAGCAAATAATATTTTGGCATCTTGAAAAACAATCACTGCTTCTGGCGTTGTTGGCATATTGGCCCCTTCGGCAACACAAATACAACCATTTGCAATTAGCATTTTTGCTTCGGCTTCATTCAATTCGTTTTGAGTTGCACAAGGCAATGCTACATCACATTTTACTTCCCAAGGGCGTTTTCCATCTACATATTTAGCATTTGGATATTTTTTTACATAATCAGAAATTCTGCCACGAAGTTCGTTTTTAATTTCCATAACATGAGCTAATTTAGTAGCATCAATTCCATCTGCATCATAAATATATCCAGCAGAATCTGACATTGCAACAACTTTCGCACCCAATTGTGTAGCTTTTTCAGCAGCATATTGTGCCACATTTCCAGATCCAGAAACTACTACAACTTTATTTTTAAAGCTATCGCCTTTGGTTTGCAACATTGATTGTGCAAAATAAACATCGCCGTAACCAGTTGCTTCAGGACGAATTAATGATCCTCCAAAAGAAATTCCTTTTCCAGTTAAAACACCTGTAAATTCGTTTCTTAATCTTTTATATTGACCAAACATATAACCAACTTCACGACCACCAACTCCAATATCTCCAGCAGGAACGTCAGTATTACCACCGATATGTTTAGACAATTAGGTCATAAATGCTTGACAAAAACGCATCACTTCGATGTCAGATTTTCCTTTTGGGTCAAAATCTGCTCCGCCTTTTCCTCCGCCCATTGGCAAAGTTGTTAAACTGTTTTTAAAAGTTTGCTCGAAAGCCAAAAATTTCAAAATACTTAGGTTAACTGATGGATGAAAACGAATTCCGCCTTTGTAAGGTCCAATTGCAGAGTTCATTTGAATTCTGTAACCACGATTAACTTGGGTTTTTCCTGCATCGTCAATCCAAACAACTCTAAACATAATTATACGTTCAGATTCTACCATTCTTTCCAAAAGCATTTGGTTTTGGTATTTTTTGTTTTCTTCAATAAAAGGAATTACCGTTTCGGCAACTTCTTTAACGGCTTGCATAAATTCTGGTTCGTTTGGATTTTTAAGGGCAACTGCATCTATAAACGCATTGATACTTTGAGACATAATAAGTTTTTATAAAAGTTTAAGAAATCGATTTCGTAATAATTTTGCAAATATACATTTTAATAAAAAACATTTAAAAAAAAATTAAGATTTATTTATTTTTGTTAAGTTTTCTGTTGAGTTTATATAAATTAATTTTTTTTATTGATAAAATGTATTTTTTTTTATTTTTTTTAGTAAGTGAACTATGTTTTTATATATTTGTAAAAAATATAATCTTAAGACCAATGCCGAAATACATTTTTATTTATTGTTTATTCTTTTTTGGAATATATAATGTATCAATTGCTCAGAATGGTAGAACATATCAAGAAATTGGTGTTATGACTGGTCCGGTTTTTTTTCAATCTGACTTTGGTGCAAGAGACACTTTTAAAAATTATTATAAAAATAATGGTTTTTCTTTTGGTGCTTTTTATTATTTATCAGCAATTTCTAATCAAAATCAATTACAAGAAAACTTCAAACTTAGGATTGAAGCCTCGTATATGTCTTCTAATTTGAATCATTATGGTCAATATGTTGACAACGATAGTCAGAGCACTTTTACTAAACAATTACGAGCAATGAGAGGAAATATTGAAACATTAAATCTTGGACTTCAAGTAGAATATTATCCTTTAAAAACTGATGATTACAATCGAGGTAGCATGATTTCGCCATACATAAGCGGTGGTGCTCAAATAAGCAACTATACTTCTAATGTTTATTCGACTTTAGGGCAATTCGGTTCACCGTCTGTAACTCCTGTTAAATACAGGAATGGTTTTAAAAATGAATCAGGAATTGTTGCGTCATTAACAACAAGTATAGGTTCAAGATTTTTGTTAACCGATTATACTGCAATTGTTGTAGATGCGAGAGTTCAATATTATTTTTCTGATTGGGTTGATGGTTTAAATCCTGACAAAAATATATATACTGAAAATAA
>JAYVBR010000377.1:0-14373 GCA_043750395.1 Bacteroidota bacterium
TGATAAAATAGGATTGTCCTGCAAAAGTACTGTCGTTTTTAGAAGTCCAAATTTCTTGAAGTGTTCCGTTTTCGTTTTTAAATTCCCAGTTTCCAAGCAACCAATTGGCTTTTTCGAGTTCGTCGAAATCTTTTATTTCACGACCGTTTTTATCATATTTTTTACAAGAAATAACAAGTAATATTAAAAGAAGTGATAAAATATAATTTTTCATTGTAAAATTTTTTTGTTTAAAATACAAATTTAGTTAAAAGTTCGAGATTTATAGCCGTGATAGTAACGAAAAGCCCGCAGCAAAAAAAAATAATTTTTCTTGACAAAAAACAACGACCAGAGGAAGTTCGTTTTTTGGCTTAGAAAAATATTTTTTTTGGCGAGGACTTGAAGAGAATAGGACGAAATTGCTACTAAAAAAATCAATTAATAATATAAATTTTTTTCGTAAATTTGCAAAAAATTAAAGAATACCAAAATGTTAGACAGATTACAGATAGTTAAACAGCGTTTCGACGAGATTTCGGACTTGATTATTCAGCCAGATGTTATTATGGATCAAAAACGCTATGTGCTTTTGAATCAAGAATACAAATCTATAAAAGCATTGAAAGAAAAACGTGATGAATATATTGTTATATTAGCAAATATCGATGAGGCAAACGAAATTATCAATGACAATTCTGATGCTGATATGACCGAAATGGCCAAAATGCAACTCGACGAAGCCAAAGAACGTTTGCCAGAACTGGAAGATGAAATCAAGTTTATGTTAATTCCAAAAGATGCCGAAGATGCCAAAAATGTTATGGTTGAAATTCGTGCAGGAACTGGTGGTGACGAAGCAAGTATTTTTGCGGGCGATTTGTTTAGAATGTACACCAAATATTGCGAAAATCGTGGTTGGAGAACTTCGGTTGTCGATATGAATGAAGGTACATCGGGTGGATTTAAAGAAGTTATTTTTGAAGTTTCTGGCGAAGATGTTTATGGAACATTGAAATTCGAGGCCGGTGTGCACCGTGTGCAACGTGTGCCACAAACCGAAACACAGGGAAGAGTTCACACATCGGCAGCAACTGTTATGGTTTTGCCCGAAGCAGTAGAGTTTGATGTTCAAATAGATATGAACGATGTTCGAGTTGATTTTTTCTGCTCATCTGGTCCAGGTGGACAATCTGTAAACACTACAAAATCGGCTGTTAGATTGACTCACATTCCTACTGGATTAGTAGCACAATGTCAAGATCAAAAATCGCAACATAAGAACAAAGACAAGGCTTTTGGAGTTTTACGTTCTCGTTTATACGAACAAGAATTAGCCAAAAAACAAGCCGAAGATGCTGTAAAACGAACTTCGCAAGTTAGTTCGGGTGACCGTTCTGCAAAAATTAGAACTTATAATTATTCTCAAGGTCGCGTTACAGACCACCGAGTTGGTATAGATGTTTTCGATATGGACGGCGTTATGAATGGTAAAATTCAAAAATTAATTGATGAGTTGCAACTCGTCAATAACATGGAGAAATTAAAAGAAGCCAGCGAGGTTTTTTAATCAGTAACAAAATATTATTATATTTGTAAAAAAATCAAAATCTCCTATGAAAAAATTTATTGTTTTATTATTATTATTTATTAGTATTTACACTTTAAAAGCGCAATCTTATTTAGGTTACACTTTCGATAATTATGCAGGTGTGCAAAGTTTAATTTCTAATCCGGCCAATATTGTTGATTCAAGGTTTAGAACAGACGTAAATATTCTATCGGCAAGCAGTCATTTAGCACAAGATTTTTTTGGACTTAAAACTTCTGATTTATTAAATAACAACAATGTAGATAATGATACTTATAAATATCCTTCTACAAACAATAATTTTTTATTGAATGCTGATGTTTTATTGCCTTCGTTTATGATGAATTTAACACCAAATCATTCTATTGCTTTATCTATTAGAGGTAGGTCAAATGGGAATGTTTCTAATATAAATGGAGAATTTTACGATAGAACAAGAGACAGATTTGATTCTTCCAATAGTTTTATAACTCCATCAGAAAACTTTAATATTGTCTCAAATGCTTGGGCTGAATATGGCTTTACTTATGCAGCAGTTTTATCAAATAAAGGTAAAAATTTTTTTAAAGGTGGTTTAACAATTAAATATCTTGAGGGAATTGCTAATTCTTATTTAAAAGCAGATAACGTTTCAACCAGTTATGTAAAAGGAACTGATTCTTCAAATAGTTTTATAACAACAACAGGTTCAATCACATATGGTGGAAATAATAATTTTGAAACAATTAATTCTTTAAATAGTGGATCAGGAATAGGTGCTGATATTGGATTTATTTATGAATACAGACCCGATTTCGAAAATTTTGTTGGAGCAAAAAACAAAAATAAATACAAATATAAAATAGGTTTATCAATTACTGATTTTGGTTCTATAAATTATAAAAATAATCAAGAAAAAAAATATGATGTCAATAAAACTATTGTAGAAAATCAGTATAATTCAAGTAGCACAGGAGATTTCTTAGCTGCTAATTACACATTAATTTCTAATAATGAATCTTCTACTTACAGCCTTCCAACTGCTTTGCATTTAAATTTAGATTGGAACATGCATAATAAATTTTATCTGAATTTTAATGTTGACCAAAAAGTAACTAATACATCTGCATTAAATACAAATACAGTTGCCAATAATTATTCTTTAATACCAAGATTTGAAACTAAATGGTTTAGCTTTTACTTGCCATTAAATCTAACAGAATATACTGGTTTTCAGGCAGGAACAGGATTAAGGTTAGGGCCGTTATTCGTAGGTTCTGGTTCAATAATAACAAATTTACTATCAAATAAATCGAAAGGATTAGATATTCACGCTGGTTTAAAAGTTCCAATCTACCAAGGTAAAATAAAAGATAAAGACGAAGATGGAGTTCCAGATTCTGAAGATGATTGTAGATCAGAAGCTGGACCAGCTGAAAACAAAGGTTGTCCTTATAGAGATTCTGACAAAGACGGTGTTCTTGATAAAGATGATAAATGTCCAGATGTTGCAGGAAATGTTCAAAACCTAGGTTGTCCTTATATAGACACTGATAAAGACGGTATTCTTGACAAAGACGACAAATGTGTTAACGAAGCTGGTCCAAAAGAAAACAATGGTTGTCCTTATTTAGATTCAGACAAAGACGGTGTACTTGACAAAGATGACAATTGCCCAGCAGTTTTCGGAATTGTCGAAAATAAAGGTTGTCCAGAAATCAAAAAAGCTGAACCAGTAAAAGTTGAATCTATAAAAGTTGTAATAGCCGATGAAGTTATCAAAAAAATTAACGAATTTTCAAAAACGATACTTTTCGATTCAGGAAAAGCAACTTTAAAAGCAGAATCAAACACAAGCCTTGATGGAATTGTGATTGTTCTAAACGAATATCAAAATGCTAATTTCAAAATCGAAGGACACACGGATAGCGCTGGAATTCCAGCCAAAAATCTGAAACTTTCTCAAGATCGTTCAGCAGCTGTCAAACAGTATTTAATTGATAAAGGCGTTCGTGCAGATAGATTAACATCAGAAGGTTACGGTTCTAAAAAACCAATTGCGAGTAACAAAACTCCTAAAGGTAAAAACTTAAACCGTCGAGTAGAAATAAATTTAGTGAAATAATTCATATAAAAATCGCTTCAAGAAATTGAGGCGATTTTTTTTAGGAACGAATTTTCAGGCATTTTTTTTTAAAATCGTTCCTGCTGCCTTTCCAAAAGTTTTTTTCAAAAAATCGACAAAAACGTTTTTCCCTAACATCAGGGTTATTCGACAATGATTTTCGATTTTTTGTTATATTTGCGATGTGAATACTGAAAACTGCGACTGAACACTGAAAACTTTTAAAATGACAACAGACCAACTAATCAATCAAATCAAAACCAAAAAATCATTTCTTTGCATTGGACTTGATGTCGATTTAGATAAAATTCCGAAACATTTATTGGCACTTGAAGATCCAATTTTCGAATTCAATAAAGCAATTATAGATGCAACTCACGATTTATGTGTATCATACAAACCAAATACTGCTTTTTACGAAGCGTGTGGCATAAAAGGTTGGCAATCTTTACAAAAAACAATCGATTATCTAAATGAAAATTATTCTGAAATTTTCACGATTGCCGATGCCAAACGCGGCGATATTGGCAACACATCAACAATGTATGCCAAGGCATTTTTCGAAGATTTGAATTTTGATTCGGTTACAGTTGCACCCTATATGGGCAAAGATTCGGTTGAACCCTTTTTAGCATTCGAAAATAAACATACCATAATGTTAGCTTTAACTTCTAATGAAGGTGCATTCGATTTTCAAACTTTAGAAACCAATAGAAAAAAATTGTACCAACAAGTTCTTGAAACATCAAAAACTTGGAAAAACGCTGAAAACTTGATGTACGTTGTAGGCGCAACCAAAGCCGAATATTTCGAAGAAATTCGTAAAATCGTTCCAGATAGTTTTTTATTAGTTCCAGGAATTGGCGCGCAAGGTGGATATCTTCAAGAAGTTTGCGAATATGGAATGAATGACAACATCGGATTATTAATTAATTCATCAAGAGGAATAATTTATGCATCGAACAAAAGCGATTTTGCTCAAAAAGCAAGAATCGAAGCATTGAAAATTCAACAAGAAATGGAAATAATATTAGGCTTGTCGAGATAATCTGAATTTATCAAATGTTTAAAAAAAATAATTAATCTACGAAAATCAGTTTAATCCGTGTCATCTTCGTTCCATTAAAAAATCCGAATAAACAATAATGCTTTTAACTGACCAAATAAAAACAAATCATAATTTTGAAGAAATTCCAAAACGAATTGTTTCGCTTGTCCCATCGCAAACCGAATTGTTATTCGATTTAGGATTAAAAAATTCGATTGTTGGAATCACGAAATTTTGCGTTCATCCGATTCATTTATTAAAAGCAAAAACTAAAGTTGGTGGTACCAAAAACCCGAATTTCGAGAAAATAAAAGCTTTGAATCCAGATATTATTATTTGTAATAAAGAAGAAAATTCTAAAGAAATTATTAACGAGTGTTCTAAAATTTGTACTGTTTGGACAACCAATATCATTACAATCGAAGATAATTTTCAAATGATTCAAGATTTTGGACAAATATTCCAAGTCGAAGAAAAATCAAAACTTTTAAACAATCAATTGGCATTTGCCTTAAGCGATTTTGAAATGTTTATAAAAGAAAAACCAATAAAAAAAGTAGCTTATTTTATTTGGAAAAATCCATATATGGTTGTTGGTTCAAACAATTATATCAACGAAATTTTGCGTTTAAACAATTTTGAAAATATTTTCGAAAACAACAATTTCAAATCCAATCGCTATCCAGAAATTAAAATCGAATCGTTAGAAAACGAAAATCTTGATTTAATTTTTTTGTCATCAGAACCATATCCTTTTAAAGAAAAAGACAAAATCGAAATTCAAAAACAGTCAGAAGCTAAAATCAAAATCGTCGATGGCGAAATGTTTTCTTGGCACGGAAGCAGATTATTGTTGGCTTTGGAATATTTCAAATTATTACATTCCAAAATATAATTTTAAAGACTATCCTCTTTATTCTATTTCTATTATCTTTGTTCAAAAAAAAATTGATAAACTATACCATTTACGATAATAAAAATTCCGATCAATGGGTAACTTTTGTGCACGGCGCAGGCGGTAGTTCGTCAATTTGGTTCAAGCAAATTCGTGATTTTCAGAAACATTTTAATGTTTTGTTACTCGATTTGCGTGGTCACGGTAATTCTAACGAGCAAATTAAAAAAGCATTTCAACGAAAATATACATTCGAATCGATTTCAAACGACGTTTTAGAAGTTATTGATTTCTTGAAAATTCAAAAATCACATTTTGTGGGAATTTCGTTAGGCACAATATTGATTCGCCAGTTGGCAGAAACCCATCCTGAAAGAGTTCAGAGTATGATTTTGGGCGGAGCAATCTTAAAAATGAATTTTCGTTCTCAAATTTTAATGAAGTTAGGGAATCTTTTTAAATATGTCCTACCCTATTTAGTCTTGTATAAGTTTTTTGCATTTGTAATAATGCCTAATAAAAACCACAAACAATCACGATTATTATTTATCAACGAAGCCAAAAAATTATACCAAAAAGAATTCATTCGTTGGTTTAAATTAACTGCTGAAATCAATCCAATTTTGAAGTGGTTTCGTCAAGTAGAACTCGAAATTCCAACTTTATATGTAATGGGCGAAGAAGATTATATGTTTTTGCCATCGGTCAGAAAAGTAGTCGAAAAACATTACAAATCATCAAAATTGTTTGTAATCGAAAACTGCGGACACGTTGTTAATGTTGATAGACCATTGGTTTTTAATCAAGAAGTTATTTCGTTTATAAATAATTGGAAGTAATTATCAAAAACAAAAAAATGAAAACAAAAATTATTTTTTTCTATTTAACTGCTTTTTTTGTATTGACTAGTTGTTCGACTACGATGAAATATAATAATAGTATGTTTAATCAAACATATTATGAGAATAAAACTATTTGTTTTTCATTATCCGAAGAAAGTGACGAAAAAGGAATAGCTAAAGTTGGATCGTTTATGTCTCGATCAAAGCCACCAATAAATAGAGTGATTTTTAAAAAATCAATTGAGAAATTAGCTTTAGAAACAAAACTAAATTTAAAATATTTAGACAATGTCGACGATATAGCAAAAGATGAAATATTAATAAACGTAAATATCAAAAATTTAAGTTATATATCAACACTGAGCTCTGTAACAATGACATGTTTTTTAGAATACGAATTAATAAATGACAATGATTCTTTCGAAATAATTGGAATTCATAAAAGTGTTTTTGAAGGTTCTATAGATAAAAATTTATATTATTCATTAAAAAATGCTAATTATCTTTTTTTAAAAAAACTTGAAAACAAATAATGACTTCTTCAGGAAATGATAATGATTAATTAGGATTCTTTACTTAATCTTAACTAATAATAAATAATAATGATTTCAAATTGAAAATTATTTATTAAAATTGACATAAAACAATTAAAACTTAAATAAAAATGCCAATGCATTCTTTCGAAAACATTGGCAATCTTAACAAACTTAACTAACCAAAACTTTATTCTAACCATACAAATGTAATCATTTAAGTATTTGACATAGTTAATGTTAAGTTATAATTGTGTTATTTTAATTACAAAATTAAAAACTACAATCAAATTTCACAACTGCTTGACTAAAAACTTCAACTGAACACTGAAAATTATTTCCTATCCTGCAAAGCAAAAACCTGTTTCAATAAATTTGATGTTCTTGCGTTCAAATCACTTCTAATTTTCTTTTCTTCGACCGTAATCATTTTAAAAACGCCGTTTAGCGCTTGATTGGTAACATAATCTGTCAAATCTGGATTCACTTTTGTAACTAACGGAATTGTGTTATATTTGTTAATTAAATTTTCCCAAATTTTATCTGCACCAACTTTTGTGAACGAATTTTTAATGACAGGATTGAATTTTCCGTACAATGCAGTTGTTGTATTACTTTGCAAATAACTTGTTGCAGCACCTTCGTTGCCCATTAAAATGTTTTTCGCATCAGTAAAACTCATATTAGTAATCGCACTTACGAAAATTGGTGTAGCTTCTTTTACAGCATCTTCGGCGGTTCTATTTATAGCTTTTAAACCTTCGTCAGCCAATTTACCCATACCAATTGCGCGTAAAGTTTTATCGACTTTTTGCAATTCGGCAGGCAACAAAATCTTCACGGCTTCGTTTCTAAAAAAACCGTCTGTGGCAGTCAATTTCGAAACTTGATTGGCTACGCCATTATTCAAAGCTTCTTTTAAACCGCCCGAAATATCTAAACCAATTCCTGCACCTTGCATTTGGGGCAATTGTTGCAAAACCTGATTCATTTCTGCACAACTCGAAAAAGCAAAAACAATTGATAATAAAAATATTTTTTTCATAATTTTAAAATTTAAAAATCCAAATATACAATTATCTCGAATAATTTGGTGCTTCTTTAGTAATTGTTACATTGTGAGGATGACTTTCGTTGATTCCGCTAGCAGTAATTCGAACAAATCGTCCAGTTTCTTGCAAGGTCTTTATGTCTTTCGAACCACAATAACCCATTCCTGCACGCAATCCGCCAATAAATTGTTGCATACTTTCGTTTAATTCGCCTTTGTAAGGAACGCGACCAACGATTCCTTCGGGAACCAATTTTTTAACATCGTCTTCGACATCTTGAAAATAGCGGTCTTTGGAACCATCTTGCATTGCTTCAACCGAACCCATTCCGCGATAAGATTTGAATTTTCTACCTTCAAAAATAATTGTTTCTCCAGGCGATTCTTTAGTTCCAGCCAATAATGAACCTAACATTACACAATCTGCACCAGCAGCAATTGCTTTTGGAATATCGCCTGTGTATCGAATTCCGCCATCGGCAATTACTGGAATTCCTGTTCCTTTTAATGCTGCTGCAACTTCAAGTACTGCCGAAAATTGAGGAAATCCTACACCTGCTACAATTCTGGTTGTACAAATAGAGCCTGGACCAATGCCCACTTTTACGCCATCGGCACCATTTTCTACAAGGAATTTAGCAGCTTCGGGAGTTGCAATATTGCCAACAATTACATCAAGATTTGGAAATTTTGCTTTTACTAATTTCAAAACATCGACAACACCTTGTGTATGACCGTGGGCTGTGTCAATTATTACCGCATCTACACCTGCATTGACAAGAGCTTCGGCTCTTTGAACTGCATCGGCTGTAACACCAATTGCTGCAGCAACTCGCAATCGACCGAAAGAATCTTTGTTGGCAATTGGTTTTTGAGTGAGTTTGGTTATATCTCTAAACGTTATTAATCCAACTAATTTATAATCAGAATTGACAACTGGCAATTTTTCTATTTTGTGTCCTTGAAGAATTACTTCGGCTTCTTCGAGCGATGTTCCTTCAGCAACTGTAACCAAATTTTGACTTGTCATTACTTCAATTATTGGTCGAATATTGTTTTTTTCGAAACGTAAATCACGATTAGTAACAATTCCTTTTAGCGTTTTGTTTTCATCGACAATAGGAATTCCGCCTATTCCAAATTCTTTCATCACTGCTTTGGCATCGGCGACTGTTGCTGATAATGGTAAAGTTACTGGATCGATAATCATTCCAGATTCTGCGCGTTTTACTTTTCTGACCTTGGCTGCTTGTTGCTCGATTGTCATATTTTTATGTAAAACACCAATACCACCTTCTTGAGCCATAGCGATTGCCATAGCCGATTCGGTTACAGTATCCATTGCTGCTGAGACAATTGGTACATTTAAAGTAATGTTTCGAGAAAATTTTGATTGAATGCTTACTTCGCGAGGCAGAACATTGGAATAGTTTGGAACTAATAATACATCATCGTAAGTTAATCCTTCGCCGATAATTTTGGAGTTGTGTGCGATCATTGCAATTTTTTGTTTACACCGATTAATTTCGGCTTGTGTTTAAATTGCGTGCAAATATAAGGTTTAAAACGATAATAAAACATATAAACCATTTTTTTTAAACATATAAGTCATATAAGTTAATATAAGCTGGAATGTAAATTTTAAGATGTTTATTGTTATCCAAAAAAATGTGGTATAATGAATTAAACTTGCTTAGATCGCAAATGCCCTAGCCGTAATTGAAGGGAAAATCCTTTTTTGAGAAAATCTATTTTTTCTTGGTAAAAAACAACGACCAGCGGAAGTTCGTTTTTTGACTTAGAAAAAAAGATTTTGGAGAAAAAGATTGGAATGAAAGTGCGATTGGCTTCTGAAAATAAAATTGAATTTGTACATTTGTGAAATAAATTAAACTAAAAAAATGCAACATATTATTGACCGATTTTTGAGTTATGTAGTTATTGATACCGAAAGTGATGCAAGTTCAGAAACTACGCCAAGTACTTCGAAGCAATTCGATTTGGCAAATTTACTTGTCGAAGAATTGAAAAATATTGGCTTGACCGAAGTTACAATCGACAAAAACGGATATGTAATGGGTACTTTAGAAAGTAATGTTTCGCACGATGTGCCAACAATTGGGTTTGTTTCGCATTTTGACACAACGCCAGATTTTACTGGAAAAGATGTAAAACCGCAAATTATTAGCAACTATGATGGTGGCGATATTTTACTGAATGCGGAACATAATATTGTACTTTCGCCGAATTATTTCAAGGATTTATTGTTGTACAAAGGGCAAACTTTGATAACAACTAATGGTTTGACTTTGCTTGGCGCAGATGACAAAGCTGGTTTGACCGAAATTGTTACGGCAATGGAATATTTGGTTCGAAATCCTGAAATTAAGCACGGAAAAATTAGAGTTGGTTTTACGCCAGATGAAGAAATTGGTCGTGGTGCCGATTTATTTGATGTTGAAAAATTTGGTGCAAAATGGGCTTACACAATGGACGGAAGCCAAATTGGTGAACTTGAATATGAGAATTTTAATGCTGCTGGTGCCAAGATAATTTTTAAAGGAAAAAGTGTTCATCCTGGCTATGCAAAAGGAAAAATGATTAACTCAATGTTGATTGCCAACGATTTTATAAATGAATTGCCAAAAGGCGAAACACCGCAAGAAACAGAAGGTTATGAAGGATTTTTTCACGTAACTGGACTTTCTGGAAGTCTTGAAGAAACGGTTTTAGAATTGATTATTCGTGATCACGACCGAGAAAAATTCGAATCTAGAAAGCAATTGATTTTGGATATTACTCAAAAATTTAATGATAAATTTGCCAAACAATTTGGCGAGGATATTGTCGTTACGGTTTTGAAAGACCAATATTATAATATGAAAGAAAAAGTTGAACCTGTAATGTTTATTGTCGATTTGGCTGAAAAAGCGATGCGTGAACTAGGAATTGAACCGCTAATTAAACCAATTCGTGGCGGAACCGATGGTTGCCGTTTATCGTATATGGGTTTGCCTTGCCCAAATATTTTTGCTGGTGGACACAATTTTCACGGAAAATACGAATATGTTCCTGTCGAAAGTATGCAAAAAGCGGTCGATGTTATTGTGAAAATTGCAGAATTGACAGCATCGACAGATTTTTAAATTCAATTAAAAATTACGAAATTTTTTAAACATATAAGTCATTTAAGTTATTACAAAACACTTATATAATTAATCAAAATCGGGCAATTTGTCACTCCGCAGGAGTCTCAACGCACGAGAGAATAGACGTTTTACAACGTAACAAAAAGACCTTGTGATACCATTTAGATTTATAAAAAGCCAAAAAAAAACTTAATTACTTTTGTCAATACAAGAATGAAGAACATTGTATGGACTTTGCTACGGAAAATTTTTTTGACGAAGGATTGGTAAAAAACAAAAAATTTTTGGGCTATTTTATATGTCTAAATGGTATAATATTAGATTAAAATTTAATTGCGTTTAATAAAAAAACTCAAAATCTTAAATATGATTTTGAGTTTTTTATATTCTGAAATCTGCTCCCGAAGCTATGGGACTAAATTCTGGAATCTTATTTCTTGTTCAATGCCGAACTCATTTCAAGTGAAATTGCCGAACGTTCCATTTTTAGTTTTCCAGACATAGTTTCGATAACAATTGTAGTATCAGCAAGTTCAGAAACTTTGCCGTGAAGCCCAGATTTTGTTATGATTTTATCTCCAACTTTTAAAGTACTTTCGAATGCTTTTTCGTTTTTTGCTCGCTGCTGTCCTGGACGAATCATAAAAAAATAGATGACAACAAACATTAATCCTAACTGTAACGGCAATACATAATCTCCCATTATATTTAATTTTTAATTTTTATATATTTATAATAATCCTCGACCAACTTTTAATAGTCTGCCATTGGTTTGAAATTCTTTTACAAGAACATCGAGAATTCCGTTTATGAAAATACTACTTTTAGGGGTAGAATATTCTTTGGCGATTTCTAGATATTCATTAATTGTTACTTTTGTTGGAATCGATGGAAACTTCAAAAATTCACAAATTGCCATTTTCAAGATAATAGTATCAATTTCGGCAATTCTACTTGTGTCCCAATTTGGTGTTTTGTCGGCATATTCTTTTTCGAAATCAGCTTCGTTTAGAACCGTTTTTCTAAAAAGATTCGAAACATATTCTTTATCTTCGGTATCTTTATAAATTTTTGGAACTTTAAAAGAAGTATCATTTACAGATTTTATCGAACTTAATTGTTTTGCAATAAATGTGTTAACAGTCGGAATATCATCAACCCAAGTTAGTTTATTGTCTTCAATAAATTCGTATAATTTTTCGTTTGGAACAATTATTTGCTCGAAAATATTTTCAATGAAAGCTTTATCTTCTTCGAAATTATTGACCTCGTTTGCCATATAATTTTCATACAAAAAGCTATCTTTTATTTCGGCAATCAAAATTTGAATGTATTCTGAATGCAAATTCCAATAATCGATCTTTCGATCTTCTATGGCAATATTAAGAGAATTATTATCATCTAAATATTTGATAAACATATTATTAACAAACTTTAAATTTGGATTTTTTTCTTCTTTAGTTGCTAAATGTTTCTTAGAAGATTTTTCAATCAAAATTGATTCTGTTTTCTGAATTGCAGTAAAAATAGAAAGCATTGTCAAATATAAATCTTGAATATTATCAAGACTAAACAACAAAAATTTCTCTTGTTTTTCTAAATCATCAGAATTACTTAAATGCATCGCGTATATCGATTGCATTACTTTGGTACGAATATGTCGTCGGTTTAACACTGTGTAAGAACTTTTTTATAATTATTTTCGAAATTTTTTCGAGTTGCAAAAGTAATAAAAATATTCAAGTTGATTGACTAAAAATTATATAAATTTTGAACCAATAAGAAACTAATTTTCATTAGACTTACATCTAAATAATAAAAAAATTATTTTGCATTTTCAATTCTGCGAATATCAATTCTGTTTTGAGCAATAGTCATTGCCGCTTGGTGCGAAGTCATATTATTTGCATCGGCATAATCAAAAATTTCTAACGTTGTGTTATAAATATTTTCGGTACGTTTCATTATTTCTGCACGGTCATAATGCACCAATTCAGCATAAACATTGATAATTCCACCAGCATTAATCAAGAAATCTGGTGCATAAACAATGCCTTTTTCTTTTAAAATTTGACCGTGGATTACTTCGTTTGCTAATTGATTATTGGCTGCTCCAGCAATTACTTTAGCTTTTAATTTATTCAAAGAATCGTCGTTTATAGTTGCACCCATTGCACAAGGTGCATAAATATCTACGTCGGCTGTATATAAATCTGACCCAGAATAAATTATAGAATTGTATTTTTTTGCAACTTCTATCATTCTATCTTCATTAATATCAGCAATAGTAACAATGGCTCCTTCTTTGGTTAAATAATCGACCAAAGTTTCTCCAACGTGACCAATTCCTTGAACTAAAACTTTTTTCCCGTTAAGATTATCATTTCCAAATTTATATTTTGCAGCCGCCTTCATTCCCATAAAAACCCCAAAAGCTGTTACAGGACTTGGGTTTCCTGAACCACCACGCGATTCAGAAATTCCAGTTACATAAGGTGTTACATCTCTAACTATGTCCATATCTTTGGTTTCCATTCCTACGTCTTCGGCAGTTATATATCTTCCTGATAATGAATGAACAAACTCGCCAAACTTGCGCATCAATTCTGGTGTTTTTTGCGTTTTTGCATCTCCAATAATTACTGCTTTTCCACCACCAATATTCAATCCTGTAATTGCAGATTTATAGGTCATTCCTCTGGAAAGTCTCAAAACATCGTTCAAAGCTTCCCATTCATTTGCATAATTCCACATTCTTGTTCCACCAAGTGCTGGTCCCATAACCGAATTATGAATACCAATTATTGCCTTTAATCCCGTATCTTTGTCGTTGCAAAAAACAATTTGCTCGTGATCATTAAAAGAAGGTTGTCCAAAAACTGGATCTATTTTATGAAGCTCCGAAGCTGATAAAATTTCTGATGTCATAATTTGTGTATTAAATGAATTTTATACATTCTGTTAAGGCAAATTTAAAATTAAATTCAAATTAATAGATTAAATTTGTAACAAATTACGAATTTGTTAATAAATACTAATTAAATTTTAAGTTTATAAATCGAATTATTAGCATCTAATAATATTAAAATCAAATAATTTAGCATCAATTTTATCAAATAAATGAAAGAATTACAACATATAAACAAGTATTTTGTCAAATATAAATTGCACTTTTTACTTG
>JAYVBR010000378.1:0-2770 GCA_043750395.1 Bacteroidota bacterium
CAAGATTGCGTAGATATTATAAATCTTCCAGAAGACGAACAAAAAGCCATTCGAAAAGGAATAAAGAACGGTAATAAAATTTTCAAAAAAGGAAAATCAGATGTTTTATTATTTCGTAATTCTGGCGAAAACAATTCAGTTTCGATTTTAGATAATCCGAAGAAAATTCTCAAAAAAGAACCTAAAACCAAGAAAATCTATATCGGAAAAGCCACTCATTTTTTCACAAAAGCTAGTGTCGGACAATTTAATATTGAAAATAGTGAACTTAATATTGGCGATTCAATTTTAATTATTGGCGAAACAACAGGCAGCCAAGAAATTGTTTTAAACGAAATGTTTGTAAATGATTTAGTTTCCAAAAAAGCAATTTCTGGAGATGTTTTAACTTTAAAATTACCTTTTAGAATAAGATTATCTGATAAAATTTATAAAATTATTCAATAATTAAAAATCTAATTTACCAACATATTTCAACAACTTAGCAATCTTAGCTTTTCTACGATTAATGTATGATGACGAATCGGTTGCTTTGTATTTTCTAGGATTTGGTAATATTGCAGCAATTCCCGCAGCTTGTTGTACCGATAGGTTTTTAGCATCTTTTTTATACCAATGATTTGATGCTGCTTGTGCACCATAAACACCATTACCCATTTCGATTGAGTTGAGATATACTTCTAAAATTCGTTCTTTTCCCCAAATAAATTCTATTAAAACTGTGAAATAAGCTTCGAATATTTTACGAATGTAACTGCGACCTTGCCAAAGGAAAACATTTTTGGCAGTTTGTTGGCTAATTGTGCTTCCACCTTTTATTTTTTTGCCTTTGGAATTGTATTTAAAAGCCTTTTGCATTGCAGTAAAATCAAAACCGTGATGTTGCATAAACGTTCCGTCTTCGCTAGCAATAACTGCTTTTTGTAGATTTGGAGATATTTCGTCCATCGAAACCCAATCGTGACTGCAAGCCATTTCTTTGCCGTCGAGTTTTTGTTCGATTGCTCTTGTAATCATTAGTGGTGTAAATGGAACAGGAACAAATTTAAAAATAATAACCAAAAGAATTGATATGGCAAAAAAGTACAAAGTTGCTTTTTTAATAAATCTAAAAATTTTTGATCCTAAAGTTAATTTTTCTGTTAATTTTTTTCCAGAAGTCGATTTTATTTTAATTCCCATTTTTTAAACTAATTCTGCCAATTCTATTCCTACTAAACTGCCAATTGCAACTCCCATTCCGCCTAATCTAACACCACAATAAACATTTTCGGACAATTTTTCGATTATAGGGTTTTTAGAATTTCCTAATCCCATAATGCCGCTCCAACGTGTTTCGATTTTGAAATCTCGGTTTGGCAAAATTACTTCTTTTAATAGTTCTTCCAAGCGATTTTGTATAATATTTGTTTGCCCAAATTCGGTTGTATTTTCAGTTTCAAAATCTAGGTTTCTTGCGCCTCCAATCAAAATTCGATTGTCAATATTTCTAAAATAACAATAACCTTTGTCTATATGAAACGTGCCATTTATACCTAAATTTTCGATTGGTTCGGTAATAATTACTTGCGCTCTGGCTGGTTTTACTTGACCTTCGGTTAGATTAGATGCAAAACCATTTGTAGCAAAAAGCAACTTTTTGGTTTTAAAACTAAAATCATTAAGTACAACATCGACATCGGTTTTATTTTCATTGAATGAAGAAACGGTTTGATTGTTTAAAATCAAAATATTCTCAGAAATTGCCAATTTCAAAAGGTTATTCATCATTAATCCAGTATCTATTTGACCTTCGAATGGATTAAAAATCGAATAATCATGAATTCCCGAAAACCCAAAACGATCTATTTGCTTTGCAAAAGTTTCTGTTTTGAAAATAGGTTTTAAAATTTCGTTGATAAAGGGCAATTTTTGCAAACATTCGTTATATGTACCTTCATCATTTTTTAAAAAAAGTTCATAACCACCAAAAGGTTTGTAATCAATTTTGTCATCTCCTAGTTTTTTTCTCAGTAATTCAATTCCTTTTTTTCTTTTTTGGATTAATTGAATTACATCTTCTTCGCTGTGCGTTTTTAGATCATCGATAATTTCAGAAAGGCTTCCAAAACAAGCAAAACCTGCATTTTTAGTACTTGCGCCTTGTGGCAAAATTCCTTTTTCAAGAATCAAAATTTTACTTTCTGGAAAACGTTCACGCAATCGCAAAGCACAATTAATGCCTACAATTCCGCTTCCGACAATTGTATAATCTATGTTGGTAAACCAATTTTTTATTTCCCAGTAACTTAAATTCATGTTTAGAATTTTTTCATAAATTTAATCATTTATATATGATATACAAATTGAAATAAATTATTGATGTATTATGCGATTTATATGTTAAACTTTGAGTATTTGATAATATTTCGCCCTTAAAACTTGGAATATTGATAAAAAAGTAATTATATTTGATATCTATAAACCAACCAAAAAAATTATTCTAACATAATTTATAAAGCTTTCTCAATTTGAGGAAGCTTTTTTTTGATATAAATAGTTGTATTTTAGCATTTCAAAAAAAATCAATCTAATTAAAAATGAAAAAACTATTATTTCTAATCTTGTCAATATTAAGTTTAAATGCTATGGCACAAAACGTTATGTCACCAGAATTACTCTGGAAATTAGGTCGAATTTCGGTTCTTGGAATTTCTAAAGATTCCAAAAATATTGTCTACAAAGTTTCATATCCATCGGTTGAAGAAAATAAATCGAGTTCGAAATATTT
>JAYVBR010000379.1:0-14341 GCA_043750395.1 Bacteroidota bacterium
TTTATTGTCGATGAAGCCTCAATGATTTCTGATCAAAGCAATGACAATAAAATGTATGAAACAGGCAGTTTGCTTGACGATTTAATCAATTATATATACAGTGGCGAAAATTGCAAAATGATTCTTCTTGGCGATACAGCCCAATTGCCACCGGTAAATTTAGATATTTCGCCAGCATTAAACACTGATACTTTAGAACTCAATTACGATAAAAAAGTCGATTGGATTGAGTTAGACGAGGTAATGCGTCAAGAAGAAAAATCAGGAATTTTGTTCAATGCAACCGAACTTCGTGAAGTTTTGAAAGAAAGTTTTATAACCAGTTTTGAGTTCAAATTGAAAGGTTTCAAAGATATTATTCGACTTACCGATGGTTACGATATTCAAGATGCAATCAATTCGGCGTATAGCAACTATTCAATCGAAGATACAGCGTTTATAGTACGCTCAAACAAGCGCGCTAATCAATATAATGAACAAATCAGAACCAAAATTCTTGACAAAGAAAGTGAACTTTCGACAGGCGATTTTTTAATGGTTGTTAAAAATAACTATTTTTGGTTAAAAGAAAAAGACGAAGCAGGTTTTATTGCCAACGGAGATATTATAGAAGTTTTAGAGATTTTTAGTTTTCAAGATTTGTATGGTTTCAAATTTGCCAAAGTAAAAATTAGAATGGTCGATTATCCTAATCAAATTCCGTTTGAAACCGTTTTATTATTAGACACAATTAAAAGTGAATCGCCATCATTAACCTACGAACACTCTAATAAATTGTATGAAGAAGTTATGAAAGATTACGAGCATTTGAACACTAAATATGCAAAATTTCAAAAAGTAAAAGAAAACGAATTTTTTAACGCTTTGCAAGTCAAATTTTCTTATGCCATAACGTGTCACAAGTCGCAAGGCGGACAATGGAACACCGTTTTTATCGAGCAACCCTATTTGCCAGAAGGAATAGATCGAGATTATATTCGCTGGTTATACACAGCAATTACTCGTGCCAAAGACAAGTTGTATTTGATTGGGTTTAAGGATGATTGTTTTATTGAGTAGTTTTATTAAAAATTAAAATATTCAAAATAAATAGTTTAAATCGTGTTTTAGATATATATTTGCCTAAAATTCGTAAATATTAAACTTATAGGCTATGCTAATAGAGATTTCAATAACAAATTTTAGATCATTTAGAGAAAAGCAAACTTTTTCTTTAATGCCATCAGGTAAAATAAGAAAGAGAGAAATAAAAACTTTAAAATCTATTGAATATCCGAAAGTTGAAGTTTTAAACTCAGCAATTTTATATGGACCAAATAACTCAGGAAAAAGTAATTTTATAGAAGTTTTTAAGGCTTTTAAATGGTTTATAACAAGTTCGGGAAAATTTAATTCAGATGATAAAATTCTTGCAAACGAATTTTTCTTATTTGATGTTAAAACTAAAGAAAAGCCTACAACTTTTGAAATTGATTTTATTGCTCCCAACAAAAAGCGTTATAATTATCTAATTGCTTTTGGTTCAAATAAAATTATTGAGGAAAATTTGTATTGTTATAACGTAAGTCCTTCGGGAAAAGTAAACATCAATACTTTATATGAAAGAAATGAACAATCAATAAAGTTTGTTTCTTTAAAAGGTGCAAAAGAAAGCGTTAGTTTTGAACCTAATCAATTATTTCTTTCTAGGGGCGATAATGAAGGTAACATAGAATTAAAAATTGTATATTCTTTTTTTACAACAAAATTAAGTCCATTCGCATTTGCAGAAACAGGAGAATATTCTGATTTCTTATTAAGGAAATATGGAGAATATGCATTCGAAAATCCAGAAAGTAGTTTACTAAAATTAATTGATAGTGTTTTGCAAGAAACAAATTCTGGAATTTTAGGTATAGAAACTAATAGAGTCGATGTGACTAAAATTAAATTATCTGAGGATATTTCTCAAGAAATAAAAGACAAAATATATGAAAGACTTAAATATGAATTAAAAACTAAACATAAATTATTTAATGGAGATGAAGAAGTTGGAATTGATACGTTACCTCTTAGTGAACAGTCTACAGGTATAAAAAAATTAATTGGTATTTCTCCTGTAATTATAGATGCTTTAAGAAATGGGCATGTTTTATTAATAGATGAAATGAATACCAGTTTACATACAGAGATAACCTCTTGGTTAATTGATTTGTTTAATAATCCAATTACAAATCCTAATAATGCACAATTAATAATTACAACTCACGACATTAGTCTATTAAATAAAAATTTATATGAAAAAGATCAAATATTTGTAGCCGAAAAAAATAAATTTGGAGCAACAAATATGTATTCTTTTGCAGACTTTACTGGATTGAGAAAAATGAGTAATAATACATTAGCAGAATTTTATGAAACAGGAAGATTGGGCGGTTTACCACATATTGCAAAACCATATTTACAAAATCTAATTAGCCAATTTATAGAAGATGGCAAAACCGAATAGAAAAACTCGAATAACTCAAGATTTATCTTTTATAGAAGTAACACCTTTTGTTTCTTCTAAAAAAAATAATAAAATTCCTGAAAACAATGACTTTCCTAAACGCATATTAATTGTTTGCGAAGGACCAACAGAATATAGTTATTTTGAAGGGTTATGCGATTTTTATGATATTCGGAAATCAAATAATTTTGATATTGAAGTTTTACCAGAAAAAAAAGATGATAACACAAACGGATATAAGGGTTCATCGATAAAAGGTTTGATTTATGAAGTAATGAAAAAAAATCATATTAAAGGTGAATATGATGAAACTTGGATTGTAACCGACAATGACGAGTGCAATTCTTACAAATTAAATTATGAGAGTTTTCAAAAAATAAAAGAAGTTGTTCCAAAAATTATTTTTCAAAGATTATCTGATTTTCAATTGTTTGAAATGAATGTTAGAGATTCTGATACTAAGAAAAATGAACAAAATCGAATTAGATATTTTTTGAATAAATTAGAATATGAATCATTTTTAAAACAAAATATTCTATTAACACAAAATGATTTAAGTTTTATAGATATCATTATTGAAAACACAACTAAAAATTACGATTTTGAACTGTTTTTTGATTCTAATTCGGATAATTATTTCCACAATACAAATGGTAATTTTATTGAAAATGATAATTTAAAATACGAAAAAAAATATTATAATAAAAATTGGAAAAACTACAAAGTTGCATATACTTCAATAGCATTTGAGCATTGGATTTTATTCCATTTCGAAAAAAATAATTCCTCTTTTTATAATTCAAGAGAAATTATTAAATATTTTGACAATAAGAATTATTTTAATACAGTTTTTAAAGAAAATATTGGATTTGAAAAAGGTTATCATTTGTATAAATTGCTTAAAGAAAACAATGAAGTTGTAAAATCATTTTTTAAACTCTCAAATAATGCAATATTCAATAATCTTATTTCAAATAATGAAATTCAATCTCAAATAAATTCAAATACAAGATTTTTTGAAGTTAATCCTTATTCTGATGTTTACAAATTGACGACATTTTTATTAAATAAAACTTATTTAACCCAAGCCTTTCTGAATATTAAAACTTCATTTTTTGATTTCAAAGATATTTTAGTATCACATAATGAGGAAACAATTAACTTTTCATTTATTTTTGATGGAAAAATATCGATTCTAAAAAATCAAATTTCTGAAAAACTCTCAATTAAAGGTTCAAATAATTCAAATGTTGAAATCGATTTGAAATTCAATATTCAGAATTTAGTGGCAAAAAATGACATTGTAGAAATTCAAATTAATTTTATAAATGCTGTAATAGTACCTTATTTCTTAAAATTTAAAAATATCATAAATGGAATTGAAAATCAACTAATTTGGGTAATTTAATATAAATTATATGATAACAACCGAAACAATACTTAGCATTTTTCTTGGAATCGGACTCGCATCAGCATCAGGTTTTCGTGTGTTTTTGCCGATGTTTGCAATGAGTTTGGCGTCTTATTTTAAGGTATTTGAACTCAACGAAAGCTTTCAATTCATTGCAGGTTTACCAGCATTAATAACTCTTGGGATAGCAACAATTGTAGAAATTTTTGGTTATTACATTCCATTTATTGATAATTTATTAGACACTATTGCAACACCACTCGCAGCAGTTGCAGGAACTGTGGTAATGGCATCAACATTAGTGCATTTGCCAACAGAAATGACTTGGATTCTTGCCTTAATTGCTGGCGGAGGAACAGCAACTGCTATGCAAGGAATGACTTCGGTAACTCGATTGGCATCGTCGGTAAAAACTGCTGGACTTGGCAATCCAATTGTTGCAACAGCCGAAACCGGAACAGCCGCTATAATGAGTGGATTATCGATTTTTGCACCAATAATTGCTATAATTTTTGTAGTTGCGTTACTAGGAATTGTTTATTTTCTTTACAAAAAATTTAAAAAATTAAAAACTTAGTACATTTACTAATTATTTACAACTAACAACTATAACTAATTACTATCAACTATATACTAATTACTAATAACTTATCACTATTTAACATTGAAAACAATAGCAGTAATTCCAGCAAGATATGCATCGACAAGATTTCCAGCCAAATTAATGCAAGATTTGGGTGGAAAAACTGTAATTCTTCGTACCTATCAAGCAACAGTTTCTACAAACTTGTTCGACGATGTTTTCGTTGTAACAGATAGTGAACTTATTTATAATGAAATAGTTAACAACAACGGAAAAGCAATAATGTCTATAAAAGAACACGAATCTGGAAGCGACAGAATTGCCGAAGCCATCGAAAATATTGATTGCGATATTGTAGTCAATGTTCAAGGCGATGAACCTTTTACAGATAAAAAACCTTTGGAACAAGTTTTGTCAGTTTTTGAAAATGATGCAGAACAAAAAGTAGATTTGGCTTCATTAATGCGAGAAATTACTGACTTAGAAGATATTAATAATCCAAATAATGTAAAAGTTGTGACCGATCAATCAGGTTTTGCTTTGTATTTTTCACGTTCGGTTATTCCGTTTCCAAGAGATTTGAATGTTGGCGTTCGTTACATGCAACACATTGGCATCTATGCATTTAGAAAAAAAGCTTTGCTAGATTTTTATTCTTTGCCAATGAAGTCGCTCGAAGCATCAGAAAAATTAGAACAACTGCGCTATCTTGAATTCGGAAAACGAATTAAAATGATCGAAACCAATCACGTTGGAATAGGCATTGATACTATTGAAGATTTAGAAAAGGCTAGAATTTTATTAAATAATAAAAATAATTTCTAGTTCGTTTTCCTAAACTTTTATAAAATGCAATTGCTAAATAATTTTTTTAAATAAAGGAACTTTATTTTTTATTGCATCACAATTATTGATGAATATAATTCGAAATTTAGAACATTAAGAGTTGTACGGTATTTAGTTTATTATAAAATTTACCCATCAAAATAACAACAGCAAAAACGCCTACTAAAACCAAACTTGCATTGATATTACCAAGATTTAATCCTTCGGGTTTTGTTAAATAATCTCCCATTGTTGCTCCTATTGGGTGGGTCAAAATAATACCAAACCAATATAATAATTCTCTAGAAATTTTGGTTGCGAAATAAAGAATTACTACTAATGCAAGCAGCACCATCAACAATAAAGTTACACCATCAAATCCTAATGGTGTATTGTGGGCGAGTAAATCGCCAAAAGCAGTTCCCAATGTGCTTGATATTAAAATGGCATTCCAATACAAAAATTCAGTTTGTTTATTTAGCCCGTTTACTAAAGTGTTGGTTTTTGAACTGTTTTTCCAAAATCCAAAAGTTGCAATTAAGGCAAATAGCAAGAGTAATGTTCCAAAACTATACCCTTGGTTTTCAGAATATCCTAATCGTAAATGAATAAAAGAACGACTTATAAAATCAGAAATTGTTGTGCCTGTTGTACTTGCCAAAGTAACTATTGTCCAATATAAAATTGGCTTTTGACTTTTCGTATAAATCGAAACTAATAAAGCAATTAAAAACAGTATAATTAAAAAAATTGTTCCTCCGCCATAACCAAAATTGAAAGTTTGCGAAATTAAATCGCCAGCGGTTTCGCCCAATGTATTGGCGCTAATAATCAAAGCCCAATAAAATAAATTAATGTTTGGTAATTGCTTCATTTGTTTGATTTTAAATTTCAATAAATTATCATTTATCTCCAACCGCCACCCAGGTTTCTGTAAACTGCAACCATAGCATTCATTTGGTCTCTTTTGGTTTCTATCAGTTCAAGTTTAGATTCCAAAGCATCACGTTGGGTCATTAAAACCTCAAAATAATCTACTCTTGCCGATTTGAATAAATCGTTTGAAGCATCGATAGATTTTTGTAAAGCAGTAACTCGTTGTAATTTTAAGTTATAATTTTTATCCAAATTACTAATTTTCGAAACTTGATTAGAAACTTCTAAATAAGCATTCAAAACTGTTCGTTCGTAATTGTATAAGGCTTGAATTTGTCTGGCATTGGCACTCAAAAATTCGGCTTTTATGGCATTTCTGTTGATTAATGGTGCTGCAATATCGCCAATTAAATTGTACAACATTGATTCTGGTAAATGCGTTAAGTAAGACGGTTTAAAGGCATTCAACCCAATGGCTGCGGAAATATCCAACGATGGATAAAATTCTGCTTGGGCTACTTTTATATCAAGTTTTGCTGCAACAAGTTCTTGTTCGGCTTGCTTAATGTCTGGACGATTTGCCAACAATTGTGCCGGAATTCCTGCACTAACAACATTTGGAACCAGATTTAAAAAATTAGATTTATCTCGAATAATTTCTTGAGGAAAACGACCCAAAAGAAAATTAATTCTATTTTCGGTTTCCTTGATTGCTTGCAGAATTTCGAATTCTTTACTTTTAGAATCATAAACTTCGGCTTGAAATTTTTGAACACCCAATTCGGTTGCTTTTGCTACTTCTTTTTGGATTTTTACAATTTCTAAAGCGTTAGATTGTAATTCTATATTTTGTTTTACAATTTCGAGTTGGTTATCTAAAGCCAATAATTCGTAATACGAACTTGACACTTCGCCAATAAGGTTAGTTATCACGAAATTTTTGCCTTCAATAGTTGCAAGATATCGACTAATTGCTGCTTTTTTGGAATTGCGCAACTTCTTCCAAATATCTACTTCCCAATGCGCAACGGCTGCAATTTTATAATCTTGTAAATTTTCCGGAACAATTTCGCCCGGAATAATCTCAGCCGATGCATCTCCAGCACCCTGACTGGTATAGGTTCCAACTTTTTCTATGCCTGCTCCTGCACGTAACCCAACGGATGGCAACAACGCACCTTTTCGCATACGAATATCGTTTTTTGCGATTTCAATTTCTTGCAAAGTAATGAGCAATTCTTGATTTTTAGACAAAGCAACATCAATTAGATTGACAAGATTTTGGTCTTTAAAGAACTTTTTCCAAGGAATATTTGACGCATTGATTGTGTCTTTGCTTTTATCAAACGATTCTGGAACGGTTCTGTTTTCGGTCATTGTTGTAAGTGCTGGTGCTTTACAACTCACAACTGCAATTCCAATTAGTATTGGAATTAAATATTTAATTTTAAATTTATTCATCATAAGGTTGATTATCAATTTCTTCACTTAATGGATTTTCTTCTTGTTTTTTCATCATTTTAATCTTTTCGGCAATACGACCAAAAACATAATACAATCCTGGAATTAGTAAAATTCCGATTACTGTTCCTAATAACATTCCACCCAAAGCAGCAGTTCCAATGGTTCTATTTCCAATTTTTCCAGGTCCTGATGCAAATGCCAGCGGAATTAATCCCGCAATAAATGCAAATGATGTCATCAAGATTGGTCTAAAACGTACTTTTGCTCCTTCCATTGCCGCTTCTAGAACTGTTGCGCCTTGTTCATGTTTCTGGACAGCAAATTCTACAATCAAAACTGCATTTTTACCTAATAATCCAATCAACATTACAAAAGCAACTTGTGCATAAATGTTGTTTTCGAGTCCACACAACCACAATAAGAAAAATGATCCAAATATTCCTGCGGGTAACGATAGAATTACTGCAAATGGTAAAACAAAACTTTCGTATTGTGCCGCTAGAACCAAATAAACAAACAACAAACAGATTAAGAAAATATATGCTGCTTCGTTGCCACGACCCACTTCGTCTTTAGAAATTCCAGCCCAATCGATTCCAAATCCTCTAGGCAATGTTTTTTCGGCAACTTCTTGAATGGCTTTTATTGATTGACCAGAACTGTAACCAGCACCAGATTGTCCGCTTATTTCGGAAGCATTAAACATATTATGTCTTGTAATTTCTGATAAACCATAGACTTTTTCCATGTGCATGAAGGCAGAAAAAGGTACCATTTCATCACGATTGTTTTTGACATACAATTTCATAATATCTTCTGGCAAAGCACGATATTCGGGCGAAGTTTGTACTATAACTTTATATTGTCGGTCGTATTTAATGAAACTAATTTCATAATTAGAACCAACCAAAGTTGACATTGTGTTCATAGCATTTTCCATAGTTACGCCTTTTTGCTGGGCAATATCGTTGTCAACACGCATCATATATTGCGGAAAACTCGCACTATAAAAACTAAAAACCGAGGTACATTCTGGTCGTTTATTCAGTTCTTTTACAAAATCTTGCGTTACAGTTTCCATTTTTTTGTAATCGCCTGAACCTGCTTTGTCTAGCAATCGCAATTCGAATCCGCCTGCAGCACCATAACCAGGAACTGCTGGGGGAGAGAAGAATTCTAAAGTAGCACCAGTTAAATCTTTAGATTTTTCTTCGAGTTCTGCCATTATCTCGCTTAACGAATGTTCCCGATCTTCCCAACTTTTAAGGTTGACCAAACAAGTTCCAGAATTGGCTCCTGTTCCTTCGGTCAAAATTTCGAATCCTGCTAATGACGAAACCGATTTTACACCATCAACTCCTTCAGCGATTTTTTGGAGTTTCATTGCAATTTCATTAGTTCTTTCAAGTGATGAACCTGGTGGTGTTTGAATAATCGCATAAAACATTCCTTGGTCTTCATTAGGAATAAATCCTGATGGTAGGCTATTGTTTACAAAAAATATTCCAGCACAAAATCCAACAAACATTCCAAAAGTGATGGTTCGTTTGTTTACGATTTTACTCAAAATACCTTGATATTTTCCAGTTAATTTTTCGAAAGCCACATTAAATCCATCTAAAAATCTATTTAAAGGTGTTTTTTTTCTGGGTTTTCCGTGGTTATTTTTTAACATCATTGCGCACAATGCAGGTGTCAATGTCAATGCGACAACTCCCGAAAGTATGATTCCAGTTGCCATTGTGATAGAAAACTGACGGTAAAAAATCCCTACTGGACCAGACATAAAGGCTACTGGAATAAATACCGCTGCCATCAAAAATGTAATCGCAATAATTGCCCCAGAGATTTCGCTCATTGCTTTTTTGGTTGCTTTTATTGGTCCGAGATGATCTTCTTCCATCTTGGCGTGAACGGCTTCGATGACGACAATCGCATCATCTACAACGACTCCAATCGCTAAAACCAATGCAAAAAGGGTTACTAAATTGATAGAAATTCCGAAAAATTGCATAAAAGCAAATGTTCCAATTAACGAAACAGGAACAGCAATTGCAGGAATAATTGTCGAACGCCAATCGCCCAAAAATATAAAAACGACTAATCCAACCAAGAAAAATGCTTCGACCAAAGTATGAATTACTTTTTCGATAGAAGCATCTAAAAATTTAGACGCATCGTAACTAATTTCATAATCGACACCTTTCGGGAACGATTCTTTTTTGATTTCTTCGAGTTTGGCTTTTACTTCTTTAATAACCTGACTGGCATTACTTCCGTAAGATTGTTTGATGGTAATTGCTGCCGATGGTCGTCCGTTCAAAGTCGAATAAATATCGTACATCGAACTTCCAAATTCAATATTCGCAACATCTTTTAATCGAAGAATTTCGCCGTCAGGAGTCGATTTTATAATGATATTTCCGTATTGTGCTTCGGTTGTAAAACGTCCAGGATATTTCAATACATATTCGAATGATTGAGAACGTTTGCCTGAACTTTCTCCAGTTTTCCCAGGCGATGCTTCTAAACTTTGTTGGGCTAATGCTTCCATTACTTCATCGGCAGAAATTTTATAAGCCAACATTCTATCAGGTTTTAGCCAAATTCGCATCGCATAATCTCTATTTCCAACAATATCTGCTTCTCCAACGCCATTTACACGTTTCAATTCAGACAACATATTGATGTCTGTAAAATTGTATAAAAACTTTTGATCCATAGTCGGATCTTTACTAAATACGTTTACGTACATTAAGTTATTAGATTCTTCACGAGTAATTTTTACTCCTTCACGAACAACCAATGGCGGTAATTTATTAACAACCGAAGCCACACGATTTTGTACATTTATCGCTGCTTGATTAGGATCGGTTCCAAGATTAAAAATTACCTGAATGGCAGCTTCACCATCATTTCCAGCATCAGATGCGATGTATTTCATTCCTGGAACTCCATTTATGGCTCTTTCGAGAGGAATTACAACCGATTTTACAAGCAATTCGTTATTTGCCCCAGGATAAGATGCAGTAACATTTACTTTTGGTGGTGAAATTGATGGCAATTGGGTAACAGGTAAACTGGTCATTGCCAAAATACCAAGCAAGACAATCATTAACGATATAACTATCGAAAGGACAGGTCTTTGTATAAATTTATTGAACATTTTTTTGTAATTTAATGATTAGGATTACTCTGCGTGCAATTTCAAATGAGACAAAACATCGGCTGGTTTCTGGTAATCATATTTGATTTTATCGTCTTCCTTAACTTTTTGAACGCCTTCTAATAAAATTTTATCTGTAGTTTTTAAACCACTTTTAACTACATATAAATCAGGTAATTCGCCAGTTATTGTAATTTCTCTCGATTTTACAATATTATTTTTATCGACTACAAAAACATATTTTTTATCTTGAATTTCGTAAGTTGCTTTTTGAGGAATAATCAAAGCATTCTTAACAGGAACTGACATTAAAACTTTTCCGGTTTCGCCATTTTTCAATAATTTATCAGGATTTGGAAAACTGGCTCTAAAGGCAACATTTCCTGTTTCGTTATCAAATTCGCTTTCAATCAATTCTACTTTTCCTTTATATTTAAATTGTTCGCCATTAGCCAAGAGCAAATCGATGTTACTATCACCTCTATCTTTTTTATTGGTTTGATATTCAAGATATTCAGGTTCAGATACATTAAAATAACTAAACATTCGACTGTTATCAGAAAGACTAGTTAGCAATTCTCCTTCTTCTAACAAACTGCCCAATTTTTTTGGCAATCTATCAATTGTACCTGCGAATGGAGCACGAATTTCTGTAAATGATAAGTGCAATTTTGCAATTGTCACTTCGGCTTGTGCCATTTGAAGTTTAGCTTGCGCTAATGCTTGTTCGTTTTTAGAAATTACATTTTTGTCAACCAATGTCTTGGCATTCAAGAGTTCAATTTCGGCACCTTTGGCTTCGGCTTGGGCTTTTAGCAATTCGGCTTCATACATTTTAGGCATTATTCTGAATAAGATTTGTCCTGCGCTAACATATTGACCTTCATCAACATAGATGTTTTGCAAGAAACCTTTCTCTTGATTTCGAATTTCGATGTTTCGAATGGATTTTATTTGCGATACATATTCTTTTGTGAATGATGTGTCAATAACCATTGCATTCGTTACCGTATATTTGCCAGTTTCTTCTTTTTCTTCTTTTTTGTTGTTACAACTCACAAGAAATAACAAGGCAATAACGCCTGAAAATAAAACATTTGTTTTCATAATGTATAATAAAAATTGATTTTTGGGAATAAAAAAATAATCAAATAATAAATTATTTGAAAAAAGTCAAAACAAAAATCCAACATCGAAAAATGACGTTAGTTTAGGTTAAGATAGAAAAAGTATCAAATTCTTAATACCTGAAGCGAAATGTAAATTGGGTTGGAATATCCAGAAAATGGCGAAAAAATTTCGAAACGGTTGTTTAAATAATTTAAAACAAATAGTTTTGAGTCGGCGTTTTGCCAAGATTTCAGAAAATAATTTTCTTTGTCTATATATTTAATTTTATTGGAATTGTCGTTGTGCAGTTCTTCTTCGAAATCAACATCAACCTCTTCTAAAATTATGATATTATGATTGTTATTGGTAATTTTAGAAAATTTCTGATTTGTTGAATTATTATTAGTAAACAAACATTTTTTTTCTTGTGATGTATTGTCATACAAATGATTTCCTCCGAAAAACAGAAGAAAAAATAAATAAGAGAAAAATACTAATGGTTTCATATTAAATGCAAAATTAACATTTAAGTTAAAAGTCAAATTAAAAAAAATGTTAATAAATGTATAAACTAACGAAAACGTTTTTTATATTTGACTAAGTTTATTCGAATATCGAATTTAAGTCTTTTTCTGAATAATTATCAACTCATTATCGCCTTCAAGTTTTGATAATTAACTGACAAACATATTTTTAGATTGATTATTATTAATGAATTTTTCATTTCTATCAATTTTAATTTTGCTGTTTGCAATTGTATTAAAAATTACAATTCCTTTTTCATTTAATAATGATAAAGTATTTTGAATAAAATCTTCTTGAAACAAAAATTCGGGCATAAATGAATCTTGAAAAATGTCGATAATAACTAAGTCGTAGATATAGGTATGATTTTTTACAAATTTAGATGCATCTTCTATAACGATTTCAAAATTTTTAATTTTATCCAAATCGAAATATTTGTTGGCAATTTCAATAATTTCTTGATCAATTTCGACACCAATAATTTTTCCTTCAAATTTTATTTCATCAACCAAAGTTTTAATTACGCTTCCGCCAGCTACGCCAAGAATTAAAATATTTTCAAATTTCTTGATTTTTTCAAAACCAATTTCCAACAATCCTTTTTTTAAAACTTTTTGCAAATTTCCGTAAGAATAATTCGTGTTTTCGGTATCTAGAACCAATTTTCAATTATTCCACGAAACTTCAATCGATTTATTTATTGTCGATTTTTGAGACAATATATTTATAGCTAAAAAATAACTAAAGATTTTTCGAAACATTGTGAAAGTATTTTCTTCAAAAATAAAGAATATAATTAGATTTGTGTCAAATTATTAAAATGAAAAAAAGCATTTATAAATTAATATTTTTTAAATTAATGGGTTGGAAAATCGAAGGCTCGGTTCATCCAGAAATTAAAAAATGCGTTTTTATGGTTATGCCGCACACAAGTTGGCACGATTTCTACATTGGAGTTTTCACTCGTGGAATTTTAGGAATAGAAATTAATTTTGTCGCTAAAAAAGAATTATTCGATTCTGTTTTTGGGTTTTATTTTAAATATATGGGTGGCGAACCATTAGATAGAACTGGCGGTTTAAATAAAGTCGATGCAATTGCAAAAATTTTTGAAAGAAAAGAAACATTCAAATTAGGAATCTCGCCAGAAGGAACTCGTAAAAAAGTCACAGAATTAAAATCGGGATTTTATTTTATTGCGCTCAAGGCAAATGTTCCAATAATTACAGTTGCATTTGATTATGGTAAAAAAACAGTTCATTTTGGTAAACCATTTTCACCGACCGATAATTATGAAAATGATTTAGCAATTCTGTTAAATCATTTTATCGATGTTAAAGGAAAATTTCCTGAAAAAGGCTACTTCGTGAAAAAATAGTAAATTTTTTACGATTGATTAGAATGCTGTATTTGAAAAATAATTTAATTTATTTTCAAATACAGCATTTTTATTTTTGGAGACGATTTAGTATATATTCAAAATTCAGTACTTTTTTATTTTGGAGCATATTTTGATAAAGTTCGATATAAATAAAAAATGAATTTTTTTCAACATTTCTATTAATAAAAAAATTGAAAAATTAGGATTTTTTTATTTTGGAGCATATTCAGAAAAAGTGCCATCAAGATAAAAAATTACAATTCGTTCAATATTTCTATTATTTGTAAAATTATGGGTTTTAGAAATATTTGTGTTTTCTAAATTTTTATTTTCTGATTCAATTTTATTTCCTTCAGAAATTACATTTTGAGTTTCAGAAAATAAATCATCACTGGTTTTAGAATCAAAAAATAGAGGAGGAGCAATTGCTATTTTTTTTATTTCTGGAATTTCTTTTATATCCGCTTTCGGGAAAATTCCTTTGCCATTTAAAATCCAATATAAATCTACAT
>JAYVBR010000380.1:0-2764 GCA_043750395.1 Bacteroidota bacterium
CCTGATTTAATAATTTCTGATGCTGTTGGTGATGTTGATCCAGTAAAATTTAAGTCTAAATAATCATTCTTATTATAATTATTTATAAAATTGGTATAAAATGGAATTGCAGCCAATGTTGACGGAGCATTAATATGTCTCCATAAATGCAAGGTTCCAACTAAATTAGAAGCATTGGTTTGTAAAAATCTTAATGAATTGATTGCTGACGGATATGGATTACCCAATAAATTCCAGTTATCATCAAGAATATTCAGTGCAGAATTGGTATAAACCGATGGCACAGTTGCAGTTGTCATATTGCCTCTTATGGCTTTGATAATTATATTGCCGTTGTTTGGAACACCAGAATAAGTTGATAATAAATTGGTTGCAGGTAAATAATAATTATCTGAACCGCGAACAATGTATCCTTGACCAGCAGACATTATTGCGCCTGTCGCTGCGCTCCAATTACCAAGTCCACCATTCGTGTTAGCTGCAACAGTATTCCAAGAATATTTTAATCCAGGAGTAACATTACTATAAATAGTATTGATGTTTTGACCAGCAACTGGAGACGACCAATAGACATAATCGGATCCTTTTATATTAGTCGCTGTTCGTTTGTAATTAATATTTCCAAAATTGGTTACATTGTTTATTTGAACTAATGAGGCATCATTTTCCACATTCAAAACAGCACCACTTGCAACATTAATTGCATTGGTAACAATCATGTTATAGTTGGAATTTAAAGTTAAAGAACTTCCTGTGGCGACATTTATGCTGCATGCAAGAGCATTTGTTCCAGAATTTATTACTGGTTTATTAGGTACATTTGGAATATTTACAGACTCAATTGCTGTTGGCAAAGCGGCTGGTGTCCAATTGCTAGCCACATTCCAATCTGTACTTACAGACCCATTCCAAACTTTATTGGTGGTTACTGTAACAGTAGTTTGTGCAGTATTCGAGAATGTCAACCCGCTGCACAATGTATAAGTTATTTCGGCTGTATAATTGGTTGTGATAGCAGGACAAACGCTTAGTATTGCTGATGTTCCTACTACTGCACCAGTTGTTCCTGAACCTTCATACCATTTGATGTTAGTTGGCACATTGGTTCCAGATGGTGTAAAACGCCAAGCTTCGGGTGATGCAGTTGTTACTGTCCAATCGGCACTTAAACCATTTCTGTTGGTTGGAACTGTTGCAATTGTTCCGGTAGCATTTTGTAATCCAACGATCGCATTTCCATCATTCCAAGTAGAACATACTCTTTTTTCTTTTATGTAAACATCAATAATATTTGTATTTTCATACAAGACTATCATTCCTGTATATTTCTGAGCATTACAAGTGCCTGAAAACATTGCAATATTATTCCAAGTAGCTACAAGTGCTCGACAACCAGTGTTTAAAGTTATTAATTCATAGCCAACTTCTCCGCCAACAATACTAGGATCTATATCGTGGTAAACACCAAATATTGCATTTAATGTTAACGAAGTCGATGGTAAATTGTTAGCAATTGCCCAATCATTTCTTCCGCCGGCAGTGTTTAATGTAGTATCAAAACTAATTACACCGTTTGAACCTACAAGGCATTTATTGTAAGTATTACCATAAAAACAAAAATTAAATGGCAACGTTATTATTGGAGACCATTTGTCGTCAATATTAACACTAACAGGGTTTCTCATACAATTAAATTGGTAGGGTGGGGCATAAGCAATAGAAGCTACGGTATATCCTGTTGTCTGTTTGATTGGTGTGAATGTTGCTTCGAGGTCTGCACAACCCGAAGATGCACAATTAATAGCTGGTGCTGGGCCACCATTTAAACCTAATCCGCCAGAAATAGTTGCTGGACAAGCCAATGTTGTTGTGCCGGTTCCAGATCCAATAGTACATGTTGGTTGTGTGAAAATTGTTGTTCCAATCCAAACTCCTGCTCCTGTAGACGAAGCGGTACAATTGGCTCTTACCCAAAAATAATAAGTTATGCCTGCTGTTAATCCAGTTAATGCAATTGATGTTGTACCAGCTGCGACCGATCCTGTTGGAATATCAGAAAGTGCCGGATAAACATTGGTTGTGCTTAAAATGTATTGATAGCCACTTGACGGTGCAGGAATTCCTGCTGTCCAACTAACCGTGCTTGCCGATCCTGAAACAATAAAAACATTTACTGTATTAGGATTTCCTGCGCAAGGCAAAGGTGCAGCGACTGTAAAAGTATAATCTTCGGTTTCTGATGATGATGCGCTTCCGCAAGAACTTGGATTTGTATTAAAACCGTTTGCTACAATTCTCATTCTATAATTTCCTAATGATGCCAATGTTGGAACAACAAAAGTTCCAATTGCACTCGAAACATAAGAAGTACTTGCATAAACTTTTTCGCCTAAATCATTAAAATCTAAATCGTTGTTCCAATCGACCCAAATATTAAAACCAACGGTTCCTCCAGAAAAAGTTGCAAAAAAACTGACTGTTCCAGCAGCTACTTGACTCACAACTTGTGCGCTAAAATTGCCATATCCGTTGGTAGAATATCCTGAAGCGTTATTCACAATATTAGCAATGCCACCACTTGTCGAAAAATCATTTGTAAAATAAGAACCACTTGACGATGTCGAGGAACAATATCCTGTAAAAAACGACGATCCAACCCACGAACTAAAATCGCCTGATCCACAATTCGATTTTACAAATACATAATAATTGGTATTAGGAGTTAAACCTGTAAACGAAGTGTTTGTAACTGCAACAGCAGTTC
>JAYVBR010000381.1:0-6419 GCA_043750395.1 Bacteroidota bacterium
TCAATTTAAATTTGTTTACAAAAAAATAGATTTTTACTTAGGTCAAAACTATTCACATAATGAGTATCAAAGAGAAGGTTTTTATAGAAATGGATATTATTCATCAAATTCTGAGGGAAAAAGCGAAAAAGTAGTTTTTGATAATTTTGGATTCAAAGGAGGAATTACTTTTAAAATCACTGGAAGACAATATTTAGTATTAAATGGAGCGATTATGACAAAAGCACCAGCTTTAAGAAATGTTTTTAATAACGCCAGAGTAAATAACAATTTAACAGATGGGGTTAAAAATGAATTAATCAAAAGTGCGGACGTAAGCTACATAGTTAATAGTCCAAAATTTAAAACTAGACTAACCGCATATTTTTCAAAATTAGAAAATCAAACAGAAACTTCATTCTTTTTCGGAGACGGCGCAGGAATAGACGATCCTACAACATCAGTCAACGAAAGTAATACATTTGTTGCTGAAACAGTTACTAACCTTGACAAGAAAAACATTGGTTTAGAGTTTGGTATAGAATATCCAATAACTTCTACTTTTAAAGTTACAGCAAGTGCAGCTTATGGGGAATATATTTTTGATAACAATCCTAATATAAAAATTAGTGTAGATGCTGCAGCAACTGCGGTAAATACTAATCCAATAAACGATTACGGTTTAGCAAAATTAAAGAATTATAGACAATCTGGTGAGCCTCAAATCGCAGCATCATTTGGATTAGAATACAGAGATCCAAAATTTTGGAATATTGGGGCTAATATCAATTATTTAGCTAATAATTACATAGACATTGCAACAATAACAAGAACCGATAATTTTTATAAAGACAGAACAAGTGTTTCCAACAATCCTTTTCCTGAGGCCACGCAAGCTAGAGGTAACGAATTATTAAAACAAGAAAAATTTGATAACTTTGCATTATTGAATCTAAATGGTGGTAAGTCTTGGAGAATTAAAGGAAAAACTTTAGGTTTGAACGCAAGTGTTAATAATGCACTAAATGTTAAATACAAAACTGGTGGTTTCGAAAATGCTCGAAATTCAAACTATAGAGAATTGAATCAAGACATATCAAGTGGAACTCCCGCATTTGCACCAAGATATTTCTATGGTTATGGAAGAACATATTTTATAAACTTTTACTTAAATTTCTAATTTCAAAAATATATTATTATGAAAACAACAATAATAAAAACAACAATTTTTTTAGTAACTTTTACAACACTCTTTTCAAGTTGCGTCAAAGATGACAATTATTCTACTCCTGATTTAAATGCAAATTGTCTTGAAACATCAATTATCAAAAACAAAGAAGTATCTCAAATTTCTTTTGGAACAGTAACTCAATATACTAATAATGATGTTATTGAAGCTTATGTAACATCGAGTGATGTTGCGGGTAATTTTTTTAAATCAATATCTTTTCAGACATTAGATAAAACCAGCGCTTTTAGTATTCCTGTTGATGCTAGTTCTACATTTATAAATTATGAACCTGGAAGAAAAGTTTTAATAAAAATGAAAGGACTGTACACTGATACTAAATTTGGCGGCAAAAGAATTGGAAGTTTATTTGGAAACAGTTCTGGTGGTGCAGAGGTTGGTAGATTACCTTTGTCAGAATTCACAGCAGCAGTAAATAGATCTTGTGTCATAGTTCCAGAAAGCGATTTAGTCAAAACATTAACAATTGAAAACGCAACTAAAGATGAAAATTTAAATTTTTTAATTGATTTAAATAATGTTCAATTTTCAAGTTGCGATCAAAGCCCAACTTACTATGATTCAACAAATGATATTGGAGGAGCAACAAATCATATAATAACAGATAAGTCCGGAAATACTACGATTTTAAGAATCAGTAGTTTCTCAAATTTTGCTGCTAAACCTAAAGCAAATGGTAGTGGAAAAATTAGAGGTGTTATGAGTAAATTTGGAAATACATTTCAATTCACTGTTCGTTCAGAAAGTGATATTAATTTAACAGGACAAAGATTTGTACCTCTTCTAAATGAGACATTCGAAACAGGAATTAGTTGTTGGACAAGTTATAGTGTTACTGGAGACCAAGTTTGGGGAGTTGATACCTCAAGAGGAAATCCAGGAACAGCAGCAAAGATGACTGGTTTTAATGGTTCGAGTTTTACAAACGAAGATTGGTTAATATCCCCAAGTTTAAATTTATCTACATTTACATCAGCAACATTAAACTTTGATTCTGCGAAAAATTTCTCTGGAAATAATATCATCCAAACTTATGTATCTAAAAATTACATTGGTTATGGTGATCCAAATCTTGCAACCTGGACGCTTTTACCCGCATCATATGCAACTGTGGTTAATTACATTTGGTTATCAACTCCACTAATTAATTTAACTGGATACACTGGAAATGGAAACGATAAAGTATTTATAGGTTTCAAATATACTTCAAATACTTCAAATAGTGCGTCTTGGTATGTAGATAATGTAAAAGTTACAGGAATGTAAAAAACTTTAAAAATACCACAAAAAAACCCTTCACAAAAATTATTTTGAGAAGGGTTTTTTATTCTAATCAGCAGAGAGAAAGGGATTCGAACCCTCGATATGTTGCCATATACACGCTTTCCAAGCGTGCGCCTTCAGCCACTCGGCCACCTCTCTTTTTATTCGACTGCAAATAAAGTTATTTTATTGACAGCAATCAAGTAATTTTTAACTTAATTCACCCCGAATTGAGGTTTCAAAAATAGTTTTAAAAACTTTATTGGCTCCCTCTCCTTCGGGGAGGGCTGGGGTGGGGCCTGCTTTTTGACCCAACAAATACATTAGTTTTGTAATCGCTGCTTCGGTTGTGATGTCTTTTCCTGAAATTACACCTATTTTCTTCATTGATGTGCTGGTTTCATAATGTCCCATCGAGACGCTTCCGCCTGAACATTGCGTTACATTGACTATATGCAAACCATTTTGAATGGCTTTATTCAACAACAAAATAAACCATTCATCATTAGGAGCATTTCCTGCTCCGTAGGTTTCAAGAACCAAACCTTTTAAATTCGGAATATTAAAAATCGCCGATAAAACCGATTCGTTTATGCCTGGAAACATTTTTAAAACCACAACATTGTTGTCTAAATTAGTATGAACAATTAATTTTTTTGCAACAGCTGTTTTTTTTTGCAAAAATAATTCTTTATTAAGTTTTAAATGAACTCCAGATTCGGCTAATGAACCATAATTTGGTGATGTAAATGCTCTGAAATGCTCAGCATTTATTTTGGTTGTTCGATTGCCTCGATATAATTTATATTCAAAATAAAGACAAACTTCTTTGATGATTGGTTTGTTTTTTTCTTGTAACGATGCAATTTGAATCGCAGTAATTAAGTTTTCTTTAGCATCGGTTCGCAAATCACCAATTGGCAATTGAGAACCAGTAAAAATTACTGGTTTCGAAAGGTTTTCGAGCATAAAACTTAATGCCGATGCAGAATAAGACATTGTATCTGATCCGTGAAGAACTACAAAACCATCAAAACTAATGTAATTGTCTTCGATTATTTTTGCAATCAGAACCCATTTTTCAGGATTCATATTCGAGGAATCGATTGGTGTTTCGAACGATATTGTTTCAATTTCGCAATCTAACAATTTCAATTCAGGAATTTTTTGTAAAAGTTTACTAAAATTAAAAGCTTTTAAAGCACCAGTTGCAAAATCTTTCATCATTCCGATGGTTCCTCCTGTATAAATGAGAAGAATTTTAGGTTTATTTTGCATCACTATTTTTTATTTACAAATATAAATTTATTTGAGTTGTTTTCCATCAAATTCAAAAAATAGTCAAAACATTTTTCAAAACACTATTTCACAAAATCGAAATATAACTATATTTGCATTTCACAACTGCAATTATGAAATACAAGAGAATTTTACTAAAATTAAGCGGAGAAGCATTAATGGGCGACCGACAATACGGCATCGATCCAGTTAGACTAGCCGAATATGCTGACGAAATTAAACAAATTCACGAAAAAGGAATAGAAATTGCAATCGTAATTGGTGGTGGAAATATTTTTCGTGGCGTGGCTGGTGCAAGCAACGGAATGGATCGTGTTCAAGGCGATTATATGGGAATGTTGGCAACCGTAATTAACGGAATGGCGTTGCAAGGCGCACTCGAAGACAAAGGAATGTTGACCAGATTGCAAACCGCATTGAAAATCGAAGCAATTGCAGAACCCTATATAAAACGTCGTGCGGTTCGCCATCTTGAAAAAGGAAGAATTGTAATTTTTGGCGCAGGAACTGGTAATCCTTATTTCACAACCGATACAGCTGCGGTTTTAAGAGGTGTCGAAATTCACGCCGATGTAATTCTAAAAGGTACTCGTGTTGACGGAATTTATACCGCCGACCCAGAAAAAGACCCAAATGCGACAAAATTCGATACAATTTCATTTGAAGATGTGTTAGCAAAAGGTTTGAATGTTATGGACACAACCGCATTCACGCTAAGTCAAGAAAACAAATTACCAATTTTGGTATTTGATATGAATAAAAAAGGCAATTTAATGAAAATTTGCAACGGCGAAAATATTGGAACTGTCGTTAAATAATTGTTGGTTTTGGGTCATAACTTTTAAATTGAAACTGCAACCCAAAACAAAAAACTGAATACTAAAAAAATGGAAGAAATAGATTTTATTTTAGAAAGCACCGAAGAAGCAATGAATGGTTCGATTGCGCATTTAGAAAAAGCATTTTTAAACATTCGTGCTGGAAAAGCTTCGCCTGCAATGTTGGGCAGCGTTTTTGTAGATTATTATGGTGCTGCAACGCCACTTTCGCAAGTTTCGAAAATTAGCGTTCCCGATGCTAGAACAATAACATTGCAACCGTTCGAAAAAAATATGTTGCACACTATCGAAAAAGCAATTATGATCGCAAATATTGGTTTTAACCCAATGAACAACGGTGATGTAGTAATTATATCGGTGCCACCATTAACAGAAGAACGACGTCGAGATTTAGCAAAACAAGCCAAAGTAGAAGCCGAAGATGCAAAAATTGGAGTCAGAAATGTAAGAAAAGATTCGAATTCGGATATTAAAAAACTTGAAAAAGATGGAACTTCGGAAGATTTATGTAAAGATGCCGAAGAAGAGGTGCAAACTTTAACTAATTCTTACATCAAAAAAATTGATGAACTTTTGGTTCATAAAGAAGCCGAAATAATGAAAGTTTAAATTAAAAAACTTAACATTAAAATCTAATAAAAACTTAAAAATCTGTCTATGTAAATCTTTGACAGATTTTTTTTGTAATTTTAACAATCTATATTTCATCAATTTGAATTTTAAGCAAACTTAAATGAACTTCAATTTCTTATATGTTTTAAATAAAAATTTATTATTAAAGCTTATTGTTTTATTGCTACTGTTCACCCATTCGCTGCAAGCACAATTCAATATTTCTGGAATTGTTAAAGATGCAAAAACCCTAAAACCATTAGCATTTGCAACCGTTAAACTAGAAACTGGAAAAAAAACTGTAACCGATATTGACGGAAAATTTTATATCCAAGAAGCAGTAAAACTTAATTTTATTGATGTTTCTTATGTAGCACATTTATCGAGTAAAATTGATGTTAATGATGGTTTTTTTTATCAAATTATTTTGTTTCCAAACGAAAAAGTTGGTGTTTTAAAAAACGAAGCAATAAAAATTATCACTAAAGTTATAGAGAATAAAAACAATAATAATCCTGAGACTAAATTTCAAAATTTCAGGTTTAAAGCCTATAATAAATTGCTAATTACTGCCAATCCAGATTCTTTAAAAGGCAAAATTGACAGCGTATTTGTTACCAAAAACAATCAAAAATATTTTTCGAAATTAGATTCCAGCGAATACAAATTCAAGAAAATTATCGGCAAACAACATTTATTTCATTCCGAAAAGGTTTCAGAGTTTTTATTTAAAAACAAAAAACTAAAAGAATATGTAATGGGCATTAAAATGTCGGGCTTCAAGCAACCTGTTTATGAAATTCTTGGATTTAATTTGCAATCATTTTCGGTTTATGACAACATTTATGTATTGTTACAAACCAAATACAAAAGCCCAATTTCTGATGATGTAAAAAGCGATTATTTTTATAATTTATTGGACACCATTTCGATTGACAACCGACAATGTTATGCCATTTATTTCAAAAATCGCAAGAAAATAAATCAATCTGGTTTAGAGGGTTTGTTGTACATCGATGCCCAGAACTTTGCTGTTGCAAATGCAATAATGCGGGTAAAAAACGTAATTGATATTTCAGGAATTCATAATTTTGAATACTTAAATGAAGAAAAATTATGGTTTCCGAAATCGCAAATTTTCAAGATTGTAAAAGGAAAAAACAACGAAGATATTAAAC
>JAYVBR010000382.1:0-2755 GCA_043750395.1 Bacteroidota bacterium
AGCGTTGTCAATTGCGGCTCGACCTGTCCAGTATAGACCTGCGTAAACTATTTTAGAGCAGTTTGGATTGGCACCATTTTCTGTTGACAATTGCAAGGTCGATGAAGATGAATTCCAAGTATTCGGATCATTATCAACATCAACATACTGCATGAAATTGTTGTTATTAGGTTGGTTATCATCGTAATTTTGAAGGGTCAAATTGGTATTTCCCATCAACGTAAAATCTCCTTTTACATTATAGATTTTTTTGGTTGGAGAATATTGCGAAGTTCTTTGAGTAAAAGGAACTCTGATTTGTGCATTGATTTTGAGAGAATTAAATAAAATAATAATCAAAATCAATAACAAATAGGGAAACTTATTTTTTGAAATTAAGTTTGCTTTTTTCATAGCGAATAATTTTTCTGTGAAACTAGATTTATGAATTACTCGCAATTTTAAACAACACAATGTAGTCACCAATATTTTTTATTATTGGTTTAATGTCAGATTCGTTACATTTTATTTCAGAAATAATATAAATGTACTTGAGCTTTTTGTAATTTGAAAGTTGAGCCAAATCGATATATGATTTTAAATCATCGAATGTATTGATTCGGATGTTGATGATTTCGATATTTTCTTTTTTTATTTCAGGATTATTTATCTTTGAAATATGTTTCGCAGAAGTGAATAGGCTAACTGGTTTGATTCCATAAGTTTTAACACCATCAAATTCTAAATAAACCGATTGTTGAATGTCGTTTATAAGGCTTTCAACTCGAAGTGGTTTTGTAGTTTTAGCAACGTTTTTTGAAGTATGTACAAATTCATCAAACTGAATAATTGTAGCAATTTTTTGTTCTTGTGAATAAATTGATAGCGTTAATAAGTTGATAGCGATTAATTTAATGATTTGATTTTTCATGATATTTGTTTTACTCTTTATTAGTTTTTAAACATAGATTATACTGCTCGAATATTAATCATATTTTCTTTTATTGAAAATATGACAACATCAATGGTTCAATTTTTAAATAAGTAGTAGTTTGTTTTTTTTTCGTTTTATAGGTTTAACGAAACTGCTTTTTTCTGATTTTTATTTTAGCATTCATAATTTGTTCTTATGGGATTAAAACAATTATTTAATATTAAAACTTTTAAATGAATTATTATTTAGCAAATATAAAATGAATTTTTGATTACCATATACGTACAAATACGCATTTTAATTATAAAATTTATTCTAACAAAACTTAAATAACGATTAATCAATTGGTTGAGCAAATTTATATTTTCATTATATTTTTAGCAATTTTAGACCACACAAAACTCAAATAATCGACGAAATGCACGTTTTAATATTTATTTTATAATATAAAATTCAAATCTAGTGATATTTGTAAAATATTAACATTTAAAAAAGCATTTACAATCTTCTAATTTACTAATAATTTAAGTAATTCTATTTAAATAAATAACTTCTTTTACTAAGAAAACTTAAAAAAATAAACCCGATTAAAAAAAAATCTAATCGGGTTTTTCAACAAGTAAATACAAACCACTTAACCAAACTTTTAATTATTTTGCCAACTATCGAATCCTAAAATATCAGAATTAATTTCGTTTTGCCATTTATCATTAAAATAATTTTCTAAATAGTCGAATGCTTTTTTATTATAAGCTTCGAAATATTCTTGATTTTTATTGTCAAAAGTTGTAAATTTAATTTGATATTTATTTTGAAAATTAAATTCGCTTTGAGAAATTGTATTGGTTTTGTTTTCTAAAACATAAATTTTTAAAGTTTTATTTTTGATATCATCTTTAAAATTATTTTCTAAATCGAAAGTTATTGTTTTGTCTATAGCAATTGGATAGCTTTCATTTGCTGTTCCACGTGTTACAAGTTGCCACGCATCATAATTTTCGTTTGTTACTCCAAAAGTGCAATAAACAAATTGAGGCTCTTTTATAATAATATTTATTTTATCTGAATTTATAATTTTTCTCTCGACCGATTCGCAACCAATCCACGAAAAAACTAAAATATCTCCTATTTTTCCTTTAATCGAATAACTTCCATCAAAATCGCTCATAGTGCTTATTTTAGATCCTTTTATTGTTACGTTTGCTCCTGGCAGATAACCACTTTTATCTGTTACAATTCCAGTTATTGTCATTTCTTGACCAAATGTTATTGAAATACAAAATATTGCAATTACTAAAAATACTATTTTAAAATTTTTCATAACTTGATGCTTAAAGTTTTAATTTGACAAAATCAGAAACATCTGCGCCGCCCCATTCGATAAGTGTAAAACCATTTCTAATATATTTTAACAATTTTTGCTCTGGCAAATTTGTTGTTTGCTCTAATTTATAAAATTCCATAAATATTCTAATCTCTGTTTCTGGTTTTGGATTGATTATGTTTTTAGAAATCGAATTGTAATCTTCATTTACTAGAAAGTGAATAAAATTGGTTTCGTTTTTTTCAAGAATTGGTAACCAATATTGAATAAAATCGTTAGTTTCTAATGTATTCAAGCCCAAATATTCAAGCTTTTCAATCAAAAAATCATTCAAATCATTTTTAGAAATTTCAAAACCCGATTTGTAATCATAATGTTCTTGTGGAAATTTCATTTCGCCATCCCAAAATAATGATGTAAAATAGCGATTCGATTTTTTATCTAAAATTTTTCCATTTGGATAAGCCGTAATATTCCATTCTTTGTCATATTTTGGAAAAGTAGTTAGCAATTTTCCT
>JAYVBR010000383.1:0-14301 GCA_043750395.1 Bacteroidota bacterium
CAACCGTTTTGCTCAATCAATATCGAAATGGCAGAGACAGTAACGGTTGGCACGCCGATAATGAAAAAGAATTAGGCCGAAATCCTATAATTGCATCAGTAAGTTTTGGAGCAGAAAGGGTTTTTCAAATGAAACACAATACTATTACTGATTTAAAACAAAACATAATTTTAGAACACGGAAGTTTGCTTTTAATGCAAGGCACAACGCAACATTTCTGGAAACATCAAATACCGAAAACTGCAAAACCAATTGGCGAAAGAATCAATTTGACATTCAGAATTATACGTTAAAATTTTTTAAAAAATATTTGTAGTATTTTAAAAAAGTAATTGATTTTTTTAGTAATATTGGTACAAGTATTGTAATCATTTAAAAAACAATTAAGAATTAATATTTAGTAATGAAAAAGAGTAGTAAAATCGAATTAACTTGGGACGAAACCCAAAAAATGATTTCGTTGGCATTGGAAGAAAGAAATCCTTATGAAGCCGTTAAAAAAGTATATGGATTAGACGAAAAAGCAATTGTCGATATTATGAAATCCAAACTAACAGCTGATAAGTTCGATGTTTGGAAGAAAAAAGCAAACGCTGCTAAACCAAAACCCAAACAAATTAAAATCGATGATTTCGATGAAGATTTAGATGGAAAATACTACATTAATAATAAATTTGATTAAAACATATATTTGAAACTCCTGAAAATTATTTTTAAGGAGTTTTTTATTTTATAAAAAATTAGATACAAAATGAAAAAAATAATTATCCTTTTAGTAATTCTAAATTCAATTTCATTTTTTGGTCAAGAAATTACTGGACAATGGTTCGGGATTTTAAAAGTTCCAGGAATGCAATTGAACTTGGTTTTCAATATCTCAAAAACCGAAAATGGTTTTACTTCGACAATGGACAGTCCAGACCAAAAAGCAATTGGAATTCCGGTTACAAATACAACTTTCGAAAATTCGATTTTGAAACTTGCTATACCAGCTGGTGGCATAGAATATGAAGGGATTTTAAATAAAAACAATACTGTTTCAGGCAATTTCAAACAAGCAGGACAAACATTTGAACTGAACTTGTCAAACAAAAAAACTGAAAAAATAGCTGTTATTCGACCACAAGAACCAAAAAAACCTTATGATTATTTGTCGGAAGAAATAACTTTTGAAAATTTGATTGATAAAATAACATTATCAGGAACTTTGACATTACCAAAAAAAGGAAATAATTTTCCAGTTGTAGTTTTAATTTCTGGAAGCGGTGCACAAAACCGAGAGGAAGAATTGATGGAACACAAACCATTTTTAGTTTTATCTGATTATTTAACCAAAAACGGCATTGCGGTTTTAAGATATGATGATAGAGGAACAGCAAAATCGACTGGAGATTTTAGTAATTCAACTACTTTAGATTTTGTAAAAGATGTTGAATCGGGTGTCAAATATTTAAAAACTCGAAAAGAAATCAATCCTAAAAAAATTGGACTAATTGGTCATAGCGAAGGTGGCGTAATCGCACCAATAGTTGCAGTTAACGATAAGAATATAGCGTTTATAGTTATGTTGGCTGGAACAGGAATTCGTGGAGATAAATTATTGCTTTTGCAAAAAGAATTGATCGAACGACAAATGTCTATTCCTGAAAATGAAATTAAAAAAGGTCAAGATTTAATGTCTGGTGCCTATGAAATTATAGTTAATTCAGATAAAAATAAAATTGATTTGAATTCGAAATTAAACAATTATTTTTCCAAAAAACTTGGAAATTCTGACAATAATGATCAAATAAAGTCACTTGTTAATAGTTTTTCGAATAATTGGATGCAAACTTTTATAAAACTTGATCCATCAATTGCTTTGCAAAAAGTAAAATGTCCAGTTTTAGCATTAAACGGCGAAAAAGATTTGCAAGTTCCTGCGAAAATAAATATCGAGGCTATAAATAAAGCATTAACAATAGCAGGCAATAAAAAAGTAACTTCAAAAATATTACCAAACTTGAATCATTTGTTTCAAGAATGTAAAACCGGATCTCCAAATGAATATGCAGAAATCGAACAAACTTTTTCTCCAATTGCTATGAAAGAAATTTCGGATTGGATTTTGTTGCAAACCAAATAAAAACAAAAAAACCATTCATTTCTGAATGGTTTTTTTTCATAGAAGAGCCGGCGGAGGGACTCGAACCCACGACCTGCTGATTACAAATCAGCTGCTCTAGCCAACTGAGCTACGCTGGCGACAATTAGAATGCAAATATAGGATTGAATTTTAAAATTCCAAATTAAATTTACACTTTTTTCTAAAAATAATTATGCTAAATCATTGATTTTTGCAACCAATTGGTTTGCAGCTGTTTCTAAATCTTTTCCAATTGCATTGAAATGAGATTTTTTATTTTCAACGTTTTTTTCGTTTACTCTAACAATTAAACTATCGAAAGTAGCAATTGCTTCGTCGATTAATCCGTTAGATTTTTCAGTAGGTTTTCCAGTTGTAGCCATTTCCCATAGGTAAACTGCTTCAATAATATCACCTAAAACGTAATTGATGTCTTTTTTTAAATTTTTAATGTTTGCCATTTTATTGTATTTTATTTTTTAATTTTTACGTCTCGTCTGCGAATAATGATACATACTAATAACGCATTTTTTAATTCGAGTGCAAAAGTACAATTAATAAACGTATAAATCGCTACAAAATATAAATTTCTAATAATGATGCTTTTCCAGACAATTCATAATCATTCATTTTGGCTGGAATTAAAATTGTATCGCCTTTTTTATAAAAATAATGCACTTTATTATGAATCAATTCGAAAGCGCCTTCGACACACATATAAACAGTAAAAGATTTATTAGATTTTTTAACGTCAATTGTTCCTTGAAGTGGAATAAAATTAGTTGTGAAATATTGGCAGTTTACAGTTTCATTACTTTTATTTGTTATCTTAGAATAATGTTTTTGAGAATCAATTTTGCTAAAATTAATAGCTTTTAAAGCTAGTTCGGTGTGCAATTCGCGTTCGTTACCGTTGGCATCTTTACGGTCAAAATCATAAATTCTATAAGTTATGTCAGATGTTTGCTGAATTTCTGCAATAACTATTCCTGCACCAATTGCGTGAATTGTGCCTGTTGCTAAGAAAAAAACATCGCCTTGATTAACTTTTTTTGAATCTAAAATATCAAGTAAAGTTTTATTTTCAAGATTTCTAAAATAATCTTCTTTTGAAGAATTTTTCTTAAAACCAACAATTATTCTGGCGTTTTCGTCGGCTTGCAAAATATACCACATTTCGGTTTTGCCAAATGAATTGTATTTTTTTGCTAATGCGTCGTTTGGATGTACTTGAATTGATAAATCAAGTTTGGCATCTAAGTACTTAAAAAGTAACGGAAATTCGTATCCAAATTTCTTGTGAACATTTGTTCCAAGAATTTCATTTGGAAAATATTTGATTAGTTCGTTGAGAGATTTTCCTTTAAAAAAACCATTTGCAACAATACTTACATCATTTTCGACCGTAGATATTTCCCAACTTTCGCCAGTGATTTCAGAAACAATTGGTTTATTAAGAACCGTTTTTAACTTTGTTCCGCCCCAAATTCTTTCCTTGAAGATTGGATTGAATTGTAATGGATAAAGTTGGAAAGAGTTCATTTAAATGAGTTTTAAGCGAAAAAAAAGTTGTTTTAAATAACAACCCTAGCCCCGATTGCAGGGAAAAACGTTTTTAAGGCGATTTTTTTTCGCCTTAAAAACTTTTGGAAAAAAGCGGGATTGGCTTCTAAAAAAATCATAACTTCTTTAAAAAATCTAATGCTTTTGGTATGTGTTTGGTCGCCATCATCGAGTCGAAAATAAGCTGAATTGTTCCAGTTTTATCGGCAACATAAGTCACTCGACCTGGAATTAAACCCAGTAAATTGGTTTTAACACCAAACAATTTGCGGAGTTTTCCTGAATTGTCTGACAACAATAAAAACGGCAGTTTATATCGTTTTGCAAATTTTTCGTGACTTGCAACTGTGTCACCACTTATGCCTATTACTTCGGCTCCTAAATCAGTAAAATCTTCGTATTGATCCCGAAAACTGCAAGCTTGTGCGGTGCAACCTGGTGTGTTGTCTTTTGGATAAAAATAAATTACAACTGGTTTTTGACCGACAATTGTTGTGCTGTCAAAATCGTTGTCACTGGTATCTTTTGCTGTGAAATTTGGAATTTTATCTCCTATTTGTAATGCCATTATTCTCCTTTATAGGTTACAAAATTTCGTTCGGTTTCGTATAAAACGACTTCGATTTCGAATTTTGCTTCGATTCGTTTTCGCATTTTATTCCAGATAACAACTGCAATGTTTTCGGCAGTTGGAATAAGGTTTTCGAATTCTGGAACATCAAGATTAAGGTTTTTATGGTCGAATTGGTTTTCGACTTCTTCTTTAATCATATCCGAAAGGAATTTAACATCCATAACATAGCCAGTTTCTGGGTCTATTTGACCAGTAACGCTTAATGTTAAATCGTAATTATGACCGTGAAAGTTGGGATTGTTACACTTTCCAAAAATTTCTTGATTTTTTTCGAATGTCCAATCTTTTCTGTGCAAACGATGGGCTGCATTGAAATGAGCTTTTCGAGATATTGTTACTTTCATAAGGAATATTAAATTTTAAATATTATGTTTTAAGTTAGGTAGTCAGCCAAATCTGAAATCTGCATTTTGTAATCTTAAATTTTATGGTCTTCTATATAATGATAAAATTCGTCGAAAATTATTTTGAACCAAATGGTATAAATATTTGGATTTTGAATCATATCTTGTTTTACATCTTCTATTTTCATCCACTTCCAATCTTCGACTTCTTCGGAATTTATAGTTGGATTTTCATTAAAATATCCAATCATTACGTGGTCTAATTCGTGTTCGGTCAAGCCGTTATCAAAAGGAGCTTTGTATATAAAATGAAACAATTCTTTCAATTCGGTTTCGAAACCCATTTCTTCGAATAAACGCCGACTTCCTGCTTGCAAATTGGTTTCGCCCTCGCGCTGGTGGCTGCAACAAGTATTAGTCCACAACATTGGCGAGTGGTACTTGTGATGCGCCCTTTGTTGGAGCATAATTTCATTGTTTTTATTTAAAACAAATACCGAAAAAGCACGATGTAAAACAGCTTTTTCGTGGGCTTCTAGTTTTGGCATTAATCCGATTTGTTCATCGAATTGGTTAACCAATATTACATTTTCTTCTTGCATAAAATTTATTAGTTGTGCGAAAATACAAAAATAAACATTAAAATATTTTGCTTTAACAGTATGTTTTATTTTGTTTATTTTTCATCAGTCAAATCACTAAGATGGAGACGTAAAGCATCTACAGAAATAGAAATTTCCCAAAAAGAAATTCCTAATGAAATTAATAAACACAATAAACTTGAACCAAAAAGATAGATTCCAAAAATTTGCAATTCGAAAAACAAAAAAAGCATTGCAAAAACTGACAAAAACAAACACAGAACACCAAACATTTGCATATAACGTATTAATGTTAATCGCAAATTAAGGTTTTTTATTTCTAACAAAATGGATTTATTGTGAACTTCGTCATAAGTTTTCTTAAGATTTCGAATTATTTGAGCTATTGTTAGAAACCTATTGGTATAAGCTAAAAGTATCAACGAAGTTGCCGAAAATAATAATGCTGGAGTTTCTATTGTAAGTGTCATTTGATTTGAGATTGCAGAATAGCGATTCTAGATTTTTGACTTTTAAAATTGACTTTTGAAATTGAAATTGACTTTTGAAATTGATATTGTTAATAAAATTGATATTGTTATTGAATGGATTCAAATATAGAAATTGCACATTTTTCTCCATCAATTGCTGCCGAAATTATTCCACCTGCATAACCCGCACCTTCTCCACACGGATACAATCCTTTTATTTGCAAATGTTCTAACGTAATATTGTCTCTAGGAATTCTAACTGGTGACGAAGTTCTCGATTCGGGTGCATGTAAAATAGCTTCATTTGTCAAATAACCTTTCATAGATTTTCCAAATTCAGAGAAACCTTCTCGTAAAATTTGACTTAAAAAACCTGGAAAAACTTGTCCCATTTCTATAGATGTCGTTCCTGGAACATAAGATGTTTTTGGTATATTTGATGATACTTTATTTTGAGTAAAATCGACCATTCGTTGTGCAGGAACTTTTTGAGATTCTCCAGCTAAATGCCACGCTTTTTTTTCAATTTGTTTCTGGAATTCTAATCCAGCTAAGGCTCCAAATTTTTTGTAAGGTTCAAAATCTTCTAATTTTAATTCAATAACAATTCCAGAATTGGCGGTTGCTTGGTCTCTTTTAGATGGCGACCAACCATTAGTAACCACTTCACCGAGACTTGTGGCACAAGGAGCAATTACGCCACCTGGACACATACAAAAGGAATACATTCCGCGACCATTGACTTGTTTTACAATAGAATATGGCGCTGGTGGCAAATATTCGCCTCGATAATCGCACGAATATTGAATTTGGTCAATCAAACTCTGTGGATGCTCGGCTCTAACGCCCAAGGCAAATGGTTTGGCTTCGATTAAAATCTTTTTTCGGTCTAACAATTCGAAAATATCTCGAGCAGAATGTCCAGTTGCCAAAATAATTTTATTAGCATTAATAATAGTTCCGTTTTGAGTTTGAATTCCTTGAACTTCACTATTTTTAATTAAAATATCAGTAACACGAGTTTCAAATAAAACTTTACCACCAAATTCGATTATTTTGTCTCGAATGTCTTGAATAATTTGTGGTAATTTATTGGTTCCAATGTGCGGATGCGCTTCGATTAAAATATCTGGCGTGGCACCAAAAGCGACTAAAAGATTAAGAATTCTGTCAATATCGCCACGTTTTTTAGAACGAGTATATAATTTTCCGTCAGAATAAGTACCTGCACCGCCTTCGCCAAAACAATAATTAGAATCTTCGTTGACAATGTGGTCAACATTTATGGCTTTTAAATCTCTTCGCCTGCCACGAATGTCTTTGCCACGCTCGACGATTATTGGTTTTAATCCTAATTCTATTAATTGCAAACCTGCAAAAAGTCCTGCTGGACCAGCGCCAATGACAATCACTTCTTGGGCATTTTCGACATTTTTATATTCTGGAAGTTCGATTTTTTGTTCTATAAAATCTTCATCTTGAAAATATATATTGACTTTCAAGTTGAATTTTATTGCTTTTTGTCGCGCATCAATAGACCGTTTTAAAACCGAAACGTGTTTGATTTCATTTATAGAAACTTTAATTTGCTTGGACAAATGATGTTTTAGCAAATTTTCATTTGAAGCTATTTCAGGCGTGACTTGAAGTAAAAGTACTTTGGGCATTTTTTAAATTTAAAGTACAAATTTAAACATTTTAATACAATATATATTTAAATATGAACTATCAAAAAAAACCATTTTTAAAAAGTGTGTTTTTTAATCTAATTTTTAACCAAATTAAATTGTTTAATAGAAATATTTATTGTTTCAAAATAATATATATTTGCAAGAATATGTTTTAAATCTTGTTGTATTGTATTAATTATTATGGCAAAATCTAAATGGGACAAACTACTAGAAAAGTATCTTTTTTTATATAAAGATGGTTTTTTCGAATTGCCGTACTTGTCAAACTCTGCCAAAATAATGGTCGATAGCGTTATAGAACTCCCAGTTGCTAAAAACAAACCGTTAGAACAAGGTATTTTTTCTAACAATCCGTTTTGTAAAGGCATTATGTATTATCGTGAAATCGAAGAGAACTTTTCAATTTTATTAACTGATATAAATATTAAAGAAAACATTCGTGCCAAAGCAATTTATGACGATAACCAAGCAAGCAATTATTACATTTTGTCTTTTTCGGTTTTTGAATATGAGTTTCCAATAAAAAATGCCTTTGGCAAAAACACAAAATTACAAAGTACTTGTTGGACATTTTACAAACCTAAAACCGCGGTAGAAACTTATTTTTATAAAAACACAAAAGGCATTTTTTTTAATTTTTTGTTCGATAAAAAATGGGCAGAACAAAATATTATAATTGCAAATAAAGAAAACAAAATCGCATTTAATAATTTTCTGGATTCAGAAATTGGGTTTTATACTTGGTTGGATATTGCTTCAAATGCACATAATTTATCCAAAAAAATGTCTAGAATAATAACCAATGAAAAAACTGGAATTTTCAATATTAATGCTTTAAAAACAAATGCTCTTGAACTAATTAATAATTTTTTCGAAAACACATTCGATGACAATCGCATTGCTGATAATAATTCGTTGAGCAATCTCGATTATGCAAAAATAGCTAATGCTGAGAAAATAATATTACTCAATTTGAATGTTCCTTTCATTGGCGTAGCAGCTATTGCGCAAGAAATCAATATGTCGCCAACCAAACTAAAATCAAACTTTAAAATGATTTATGGTTTTTCGATGTTGCAATACCATAAAGAAAAAAATATGTTATTAGCAAAACAACTTCTCGAAAAATCAGATGTTTTAATCAACCATATTTTTGTTTTAACTGGATATGAAAGTGCAAGTAAATTTGCAGCAGCTTTCAAAAAAAGATTCGGAAAATTACCCTCAGAATTTAGAAATTAGTCAGGTTTTTAAATCCTCTACAAATTTAAATAAAATGTCCTAATTGGCTACGATTCTATTTTTTAATAGTTTATTTTTGACTTTTTAAAATACAAAAACTACAAACTTCCCCATTTTAGGAAATATGCGATTAAACAAATGGATTAAATTCATTAAAGAAAACATCAATTTTTATCGTGATGGTTTTTTTGAGATTCCATATTTGTCAAATTCTCCGCAAGTAATGATTAAGAGCATTATTAATTCGCCGTCTGCAAGACACGTTGTTGGCGAACAAGCAATTTATAGAAACAATCCATTTTCGAAAGGCGTAATGCGGTATCGAGAAATCGAAGAAGGTTTCTGGATAATTGCCACCGAAATTACCTTCAAAAAAAACGTAATGCTCAAGGCGATTTATGATGAAGATGTGCCTAGCGATTATCACACATTGACTTTTTCGGTATTTGAAAGTCAAGTAAAGTTGCAAAATACTTTTCAAGATAAAATTCCTTTTTCAAGCAAATATTGGGGTTTTAAAAAACCAAATACCGAAGTCGGAGCTTATTTTTATAAAGACTCGGTTTGTAATTTTTATCTATATTGTTTTAATGACAATTGGATAAAAAACAATTTGGCTTTCGAAACTTTATCTGATGACAATCAAATAAAAAGTTTTCTAAATTCTAAAAACGGATTCATAACCTATCAAGACATTGTGCCAAATGCAGCCGAATTGTCAATGCAAGTTTATAAAAATCTAGAACGAGCAAAATTTGACTCAGAAAATCAAATGATGTTGCAATCTCAAACATCGAGTTTAGTGGCTAGTTTTTTTACTAATGCCTATAATAATAATCGAAAAGCAGTAACCGAACCAATCGAAAATAGCGATTATAGAAAAGTTGCCAAAGCCGAAAAATTAATTACAGACAACTTAGCAACTACTTTTTTGGGCGTCGAGGAAATTGCAAACCAAGTAAATATGTCGCCAACTAAACTCAAAACTTCTTTTAAAGCGGTTTATGGTACCTCGATGTTGCAATATCATATTTCTAAAAAGATGCTTTTGGCTATGCAACTCATTCAGAATACTGATATGCAAATAAAAAATATAACTTACGAAGTTGGATATGAAAGTCCGAGTAAATTTGCAGCAACTTTCAAAAAACAATTCGGAAAACTACCATCGGAAGTTCGTTGTTAAAAAAAATCAATATTATTTTACAAATTATTTTTTCTAAAAAAGGCTGTTTTTAGCTTTTTTTTATGGTTTTTACATTTGTAAATAATTTATTATCAATACTTTAAAAATCCAATATGTTAAAATTTCGATTTGGTCGTTTTGGACTATCGATATGTCTTAATGGGCTATTAATGGTTAAAGTATTGATTTAAGTTTGTCCAAACAAAAAGACTTTAATTAAATTTTAAAATTCAGGGGTTTATACGCATTTGAATCTATTTTATTTAAAGTCAACTTTGTATAATTAAATACTAAATTATTAAAACTATGAAAAAACAATTATTTTTTACGCTAGCACTTTTTTGGTGCAGTTTGGTGTCTTTTGGGCAAAATTTTAATTATCTTGGTATAAACTATTCTTTTATAAGCCAGACAACTGTTGAAGTAGGGCAAAATTCTGGTTTTAGTGGTGCTGCTACTATTCCTGCAACGGTGGTTTACCTCGGTAGTAATTATGCTGTTACTAGTATTGGTCAACAAGCATTTGTTAGTTCTACTGGTTTAACATCTGTAACTATTCCGAATTCGGTAACATTTATTGATAATTATGCATTTGACGAGTGTGCTGGTTTGACTTCTATAAATATACCAAATTCTGTAACGAATATTGGTGTTAGTGCATTTACTCAGTGCACTGGTTTAACTTTTGCAACTATTCCAAATTCGGTAACAAGTATCGGTAATGATGCATTTAGTTTTTGTACTGGTTTAACTTCTATAACTATTCCAAATAATGTAACAAGTATTGGTTTTTATGCATTTTATAATTGCACAGGTTTAACTTCGGTTACGGTCAATAGGACAACTCCAATACTTATTAATTCCAATGTTTTTGGAAATGTAACACTTAGTAATGTTGCTTTAAACGTTCCCTCAAATACAGCTGCGCTTTATGATGCTACTGCTGTTTGGACAAATTTTAATCCTATAATAGAAGCACCAATTTTAGGGCAAACATTTACTGCAAATGGCATTAATTATATTGTTACCAAGGATACTTTGCCTTATGAAGTAGCGGTGCATACTCATAGTTCTTTTTCAGGTGCGGCAAACATACCAACATCAGTCGCTAACGGTGGGAATGCTTTTTCGGTAACAAGTATTAATTCTAATGCATTTTTAAATTGTTCGGGTTTAACATCGGTAACAATTCCAAATTCTGTGACGAGTATTAGTGCTAGTGCATTTTATGATTGCACTGGTTTAACATCTGTAGCTATTCCAAATTCTGTAACTAGTATTGGTGGATCTGCATTTTATAATTGCACGAATTTAACATCGGTAAATATTCCAATTTCGGTAAATAGTATTGCTAATGCAGCGTTTTATAATTGCACGGGTTTAACATCAGTAACGGTTAATTGGGCAACTCCTATAGGTATTAATGCCAATGTTTTTCTAAACGTAGCTGTAAGTGGTGTTTATCTGTATGTACCCGTTGATACTGTTGGTGCTTATCAAGCTTTTGCGCCTTGGAACAATTTTAATATCAATGAGCAATTATCGGCACTAGAATCACAAAACAACGTTCCTTGTTTTGGTGGGTCAATTGGCAATGCGACAGTTGATGCTTTTGGAGGATTTGGTCCTTATAATTATTCTTGGTTACCCTCTGGCGGAAATGGTGCAACAGCTTTTAACCTAACTGCCGGAAATTATACTTGTACCATAAATGATTTTATTGGAAATTCTATCACTAAAAATTTCACAATAACGCAACCCGATGCAATTTCTGCAACACAATCGCAAACCAATATTTCTTGTCTTGGCAGTGCAGATGGTACAGCAACTGTAGGTGCTGCTGGTGGAACAGGATCTTATACCTATTCTTGGTTTCCAAATGATTCTACTGGAGCAACTGCAACTGGATTATCTGCTGGCAATTACATTTGCACCATTACCAATAGTGATGTTACACTTGGTTGTCCATCAGCAAGTGTATCATTTGTTATTATCGACTCATTTACACCTATAACCATTCCAACATTCACGCAAGTGGCTCCAATTTGTTTAGGAGATGCGTTGTCTTCTTTGCCATCAACGTCTAACAATGCAGTAACAGGCACTTGGTCGCCAGCATTAGATTTAGATGTAACCAAGTTATACACTTTTACGCCAAATGCAGGGCAATGTGCTGTAAGTACAACAATGACAATTGTGGTCAACCAAAAACCAATAGTTACTGTTTATGCAAATCCTTTTTTGGTTTGTAAGGGTACAAGTACGGTTCTAACTGCCGAAGCAGTCAATTTTCTACCAACATTATTTTTTGGAAATAATCTAACTAATATGAATGTTGCTGGTTTTGGAGTACCATTAACCAGTGCGCTTTCTGGAACATTATTTATAGCACAAAGCAATGGTTGCGCACTTTTTGCCGCTGGATCTATGACTGGAAAAATAGCATTGATTGAACGAGGCAGTTGCACATTTGTAAGCAAAGCACAAAACGCTCAAGATGCTGGTGCAATTGCAGTAGTTTTCTATAATAATGAAGCTGGAGATATTGTGCCTGGTGGTGCATCGTCGACAATAACAATTCCTGTATATGCAATATCACTGGCTGCGAAACAAGCAATAATTAGTTATAGTGAAGGGGCGATAGAGTTGCCAGTAACCCTAGGCTTGCCTCCAGTTCTTACTTATCTTTGGTCCACTGGAGAAATTACCAAAACCAAAGCTACAGCTGTGTTAACTGCCAATACTACTTATTCGGTAACAGTAACCAATACCGCAACTGGTTGTTCAACTTTACAAAGTGTTGAGGTTGCTGTAACGCAAAATATTGTTCCTGCATTTGCAGATGTTGCCCCAATGTGTTCTGGTACAACATTATCGGCATTGCCAACAACATCATTAAACAATGTTGCTGGAACTTGGGCACCAGCTCTAGACAATACTGCAACAACGACCTATACTTTTACGCCAACACCAGTTGCTGGACAATGTCTGGTAACTACAACGTTGACAATAGTTGTTACGCCATCAACAACCAATACTACAACAGTTTCGGCAGTTGGCAATTATATTTGGTCAGTTAATGGTGAGACTTTAAGTACAACACTTATAGGTTATGAGTTTCCAAATGGCAATTGTAATACCGAAATATTGAACTTGACTATAATTCCAGCTACAATTACTATTACCAATGAAAATGGTGTTTTAAATGCAGTTACCAATGCGCCAAATGCAACTTACCAATGGTATAATTGTCTAAGTGAACAAAGTATTGCAGGACAAACTAGTGCAACTTTTACACCAACACAATCGGGTTCGTACAATGTAATAATTAATATTAATGGCATTTTATCTGGAAGTGCTGGTTGTTTCAATTTCACATTTCTTGCCAACAACACATTTTCTGAAATTGCTGGACTTGATTTATATCCAAACCCAAGCACTGGAATTTTCAATTTGAAATTACCACAAGATCTGCAAATAGAAGTTTACAACAATCTTGGTCAACTATTATCATCAGAGAAAATGCTTTCTGGGTCGAATGTTATCAATATTGCTGATAAGCCAGTTGGTGTTTATTTATTGAAAGCCAATGATGGCAATAATGTGAGTACTTTTAAAATAATCAAAAACTAATTTCGTAGTAGTTTTTTAGTTTTTTAAATCCTGTTCGACGCAAGTTGAGCAGGATTTTTTTTTTGATTACAAAATTGAGTTTAATGCTTACAAAGTTATTAACTTTACATTTTTAAAATATTTTTAAAATGCAAAGAAAAATAAAACTAATTTGGGATTTTCGTGGCGTAGTTGCTGCCAAAACTGCCGAACATCACGAAATTCATCTGAAAGAATACATTTCAATCGAAAAACTATCAATTAATATTACAGGTTTTCAAGTATTAAATAATATGCATTCAATAGCTTTTATGGTTGTTAATGATGAAACAATGATTCAAGTTCGTGATACTTTAAAACCGCATCGTGGCGAATTATTTGAAGAAAATAGTCAAAATTAAAAAACCAAAATTTATTATTTTTCGTATCTAACATTAACATTAAAAACTCTATATAAATGTCAGTTTTTATTAATATTACAGTCAAATATAAAAACTAATTATAATGAGCAATTATTACGATTCAGCAGATTTAGGAAAATTCGGAAAAATAGGAGAATTTCAAAAAGAAATGTCCGACAAATTCTTTAGTTATTACGGCGAAGTATTTGCCGAAGGCGCACTAACAGCAAGAGAAAAATCATTAATAGCACTGGCAGTTTCACACGCAGTTCAATGTCCATATTGCATCGATGCCTACAGCTCTGACGCTGTCGAAAAAGGTTACAGCAACGCCCAAATGATGGAAGCTGTTCACGTTGCGGCGGCAATTCGTGGTGGCGCAACACTTGTTCACGGTGTTCAAATGATGAATAAAGTTAAAAAAATTAGTT
>JAYVBR010000384.1:0-6373 GCA_043750395.1 Bacteroidota bacterium
TAATTATTATCCTAATTCTAGTTATCTCGACTGCGTTCGATAAAACAAAATATTTCGACTTCACTCGATAAGACAAAAAAAACTCGCTTTCAATGAAGAGAACGAGTTTTTAAAATTTCCGACTAAAAAATCTATTCTTGTTTAATACTTCTTAATTGTTTTAATTTTTCTCTTAAAACAACTAATTCTTCTCTATGTTTTTCTATGTTTTTTCGAACTTCAAGAACAATTGAATTTTCTTTTTTAGCATTCTTAGTATTCGTAAAAAACTGTATGTTATTTTCTAGTTGGAAAATTTCACTTTGAACTTCTTCGATTTTACGCATCAAGAAAACTTTCTCGTTTTCAAGTTTGCGAGTATCGTTATTGTCCGAAAATTGTTCCATTCTATTCGAGAAACGCATCATTTCTGTGTCTTTTTTACTCAAACTTAATTTTTCGAATAGACCATCAAGAATTTTATTGAATTTTCCTTCAATATGACGTCTTTGCGCTGGCACACGACCAAAAGTTTTCCATGTTTCGATGTGCAATTTTATAGCATCTAAATCGGTTTTGTGATCGCCCGACATTTCAAATTCTCGCATCGTTTCCATATAAGTTTTCTTTTTTTCGAAAGCTTCAACTTCTTCAACGTTTTCCTCGTTTTTTTGTTCTTTTAATTTCTCGAAATAATGGTTACAAGCTTCTCTAAATTGTTTCCACAACTTGTCCGAAACGCTTCTTGGTACGTGACCAATAGTTTTCCATTCTTCTTGAATTTGTTTCATTATTGGCGTTGTAGCACCAAAATCTGTACTTTCTTGCAATTCTCTTGCTTTGGCTACCAAAGCTTGTTTTTTGTGCAAATTGTCATTTTGGTCTTTTTTAATATCTTTGTAGAAAGAATTTTTTAAAATATTAAAATCTTTAACCGCAACTTTAAATCTAGCCCAAGTATCTTCGTTAACTTCGTTTGGCACTTTTCCAATTCCGAAAAAAGTTTCTCTTAAACCTTCAACTTTAGCAACTTGTGCCGTCCAAAGATTGTGCGAATCTACTTTTTCATTTGCCAAAAGCGTTAATTCGGCAATAATTAGGTTTTTATTTTCAAGATTTTCGTTTTCTGTACCTCGCAATTTCTCGAAAATCAATTCTCGTTTGTCGTGCATTTGTTTGGTCAATTCGCTGAATTTAATCCAAATTTCTTCACGATGCTCACGTCCAACAGGACCAATATCTTCTTTCCAAAGTTTGTGCAAATCTTGCAATTCTCTAAAAGCTTTATTGACATCTGGCATTAAAACCAACTCTTCGCAACGCGCTATAATGTTTAATTTTTGAACTAAATTGTGTTTAAAATCAATATCACGGGCTTCACGATCTAGGTGCAAAATATCATAAAATTGATCGACATAAAAATGATAAGTATTCCAAACATGGTTGTATTTGTCTTTAGGAATTGATCCTGCGTTTTTCCAACGATCTCGAATGTCATTAAAATGTTTTAAAGAATTTGAAATATTTTCTTGCGAATGCAAAAGATTTTTCAATTCTTCCACCAAACTGTTTCTAGTTTCGAGATTGGTTTTTAAGTTGTTCTCTAAACTTTTAAAATGAGTGTTTTTTCGGTCTCTATAATTGGTGTAAAGTTGATCAAATTTTGTTTTTAATGGAAAACTATAATGAAAATCTTCGTTAGATTCTGAACCCGATTCTAGCTTTTCGGCTTCAAAAGCCTGTTTTTTCTCGTCAATAAAATGATAATATTTTTGAAGAAATGAATTTTTAATGCCATCAACGTGTTCTTTAACTGACATTACTTTTTCGACAGCAGTCAATTTTTCAAGCTCATTAATCAAACTTTCCATTGACATTGCTTCGTAATCAAGCATCTCGATTTGGTGGCGCTCTTTTAAAGTTTCGTCTTCGCTTTCGGCGGCATTTTCACTAGCTATTGCCTCCATAGCATCAATTGGTGTGGTTTCAACAACTGTTGCTTCTACTGCCAAATCTTCTGGAATATTAGCTACAATATTTTCGACTTCAACTTTTTCAGCAGCTATTTTTTCGGTTGATTCAACAACATCTTCGACAATTTCAAGCTCTGATTTCAATTCTTCAGCAACTAAAATTTCTTCAGTTTCTGCAACAATTTCTGCATCTTTAATCTCATTTTGAACCGTTTCTTGTGCTACGTTTTCTACATTTCCATCTGCATCTTGCAGGTTATCATTCGTTTCTTCTAACATTTTGTTTAAATGTTTAAGGTTTATATTAAGGGTCGAAAGATACTAAAGTCGTATTTAATTACAAAGTAAAACTCTAATTTATAGTTAAATTGTTGTTTTCTTAAGCTGTTACCCGCTATGTTTTCTAAAAAAACTGACTAAAAAATCGGTTTTTGTACTTTTCGATCTCGTTAAACAACGAGACCGCTGGTTGTTCTTTCAAAAAACAAAAACCAAAGATTTTTCAATCAGTTTGTTTTCCATTTCCATCAGGGCTTGGCATTAGTAATAAAAACACTTAAATTTTTTAAATTTAAAACTGTTAATTAAATTGTTCAAAACAATTCAAATTTAACATTATATATAGAATTAAAGCATTAATTTTATACTTGATTTCAAACCTACAAAATATGCAATTAAGCGAAGAAGACGACGACGATTATAACTTATCATTATCGAAGTTTGAATCAATGATGAAGACCAATAAAGTGCTATTTTTTGACTCTGAAGAGTTTGAAGATATTATACTTCATTATCTTGATATGGGCAAGCCTAATTTAGCCAAAAAAGCTTTAAAATTGGCACTTGATCAACACCCAAAATCTACTGGTTTAAAGCTGGTTCAAGTCGAAATGTTAGTTTTTGAGGACAAGCTTGATGCTGCAGAGAAAATGCTCAACGAATTGTACTTAATTGAGCCTACAAACGAAGAAGTTTACATACAAAAAGCCAATATTTATTCCAAAAGAGACAACCATCAAAAAGCAGTAGAATTGCTCGAAATAGCTTTAAAATTTACTGATGACTTAGCTGATGTTTACAATCTAATCGGAATGGAATACTTGTTTATGGACAATTTCGAACAAGCTAAAATTTATTTCACAAAATGTTTAGAAGTCGATATCGAAGAGCAAACTGCAATTTATAACGTGGTTTATTGTTACGAATTTTTAGACCAAAACGAAGAAGCTTTAATTTATTTGAATGAATATTTAGACAAAAATCCTTATGCCGAAATTGGTTGGCACCAAGCAGGAAGACTTTATTATCACATAAAAGATTATCCAAATGCAATACGAGCATTCGAATTTGCTACATACATAGATGATGAATTTCTTGGCGCATTTATGGAAATGGGAAAAGCTTTCGAAAAAGTGAAAAACTACGAAAAAGCTATTGAAAGTTATCAAAAAACTATCGATCTCGACGATCCAACTTCTTATGCGCTTTTGCGAATAGGAAAATGCCACGAAAAATTAGGTAACAAAGTAACAGCTATAAAATATTATAATAGAACTGTTCACGAAGATCCATTGTTGGACAAAGGTTGGGTAGCAATTACCGATTTTTATGTGCGAGAAAAAAACTTTTCAAAAGCACTTTATTTTGTAAATAAAGCCTTGAGTATCGATAATGAAAATAAATTATATTGGAAACGTTTTGCATCAATAAACAAAGAGTTAAACTTTTTTGAAGAAGCCGAATACGGATACCGAAAAGCCGTACAACACGGTGATAATCAACTTGATACTTGGTTGTATTGGGTTGATGTTTTGCAGTTTCAAGGCGAATTTGATATAGCCAAAAATACTTTGCTGATGGCTTGCGAATTTTATCCAGAATCGTTCGAAATCGAGTACCGATTGGCTGGATTGAATTATATGGATGGCAAACTCGTTAAAGGAAAATTTCATTTATGCAACGGATTGCGTTTGTCTTATAAAAATCACGATTTAATAAAAAATCTTTTTCCAGTAGTTTGGGATAGAAAAGTTGTTCAAACAGAAATTGAAAAACATATTAATTAAGTTATTTTATTTTTAATGGTTATGTTTTATAATAATGTTGGTATTTTAAACTCTTTATTTCATTGAAATAAATCTTCTATTTGTCATTGCTTCGCTAGTTCGCACTTTGCTTCGCCAGTCGCACTTTCAGGCTCGTGTCAGGCTCGGGTTCGACGATAGAAGAAATCACATAAATCGAGCAACTAATGAGACTTCTTCTATCGTAGAATAGACATATGAGTAACCGAATTATGAAAATCCACAACTTTCTAAAACATATCCTTTTTTAATTAGATATGAAACTCAAAATTTGTTTAAAAAAAATTATGTCAAAAAAATTATTTGGATTAATAGGTAAAAACATCGATTATTCGTTTTCGAAAAAATATTTCTCAGAAAAATTTTCTAATGAACCTTTTTTAGATTGCGAATATCAGAATTTTGATATTCAGGAAATTGATTTTTTTACTGAAATAACTAAAAATAATCCAAACTTGAAAGGTTTGAATGTAACAATACCTTATAAAGAAACTGTTATCCCTTTTTTAAATAAATTATCTGTAAAAGCTGCCAAAATTGGTGCAGTAAATGTTATTAGATTTACAAAAAAAAGGAATCTTAAAGGTTACAATTCAGATTGTTATGGTTTTAAAAAAGCTTTAAAACCTTTGTTGGAAATTCATCACAAAAAAGCATTGATTCTTGGAACTGGTGGCGCCTCTAAAGCTGTTGCTTATGCTTTAGATGGATTAAATATAAGTTATACATTCGTTTCTCGTGAACCAATTGGTTCGTCAATAGATTACAACAGAATAAACGCTACAACGTTTGATAATTACCAAATAATAATTAATTGTACACCTTTAGGAACAAGTCCAAATACTAAAGAATTTCCGTTAATTCCGTATAATTTTTTTACTGAAAAACACATTGCTTTCGACTTAATTTATAATCCTGAGGAAACTCAATTTCTAAAAAAAGCCAAAAAATATGGTGCGATTTGTAAAAACGGACTAGATATGCTCGTTTTTCAAGCCGAAAAATCTTGGGAAATTTGGAATAGATAAAATAAAAATGGCATCAAAATATTTTTAATGCCATTGTTTTAAATCTAAAAGTTTAAATAAAATTATTCTTCTTTGCGATTTTTCATTTTATCTTTCATTCTGTCGTGTCTTTCTTCCTTCAATTCTAAATAAGTTTTGAATTGCGATTCAGATAAAAAAGCTTTCATTTCGGCATCTTTTTGAGATTTCAACTCTTTGAGTTGTTTAAATTTTGTTTTTTTATCTCCATCAGAGTTTTTAATTTCTTTGACTTTATCACCAAACTTTACAGTGATTTCCTTATATTTTATTTCTTGATCTGGAGTTAATTCTAATTTTTCTTTTGCAATTCTATATTTTTTTGCCATTTCGATTTTTCGTTCTTCGTTTTCAAGCTTTTGTTCTTGAGCAACAATTGTGTTTGATACTAAAGAAAAAACAATAATTGCAAATGTGATTTTTAAATTTTTCATTTATTTTATGATTTTAAGATTTAATATTAAGACTATAATTTTTTGAAAAGGTTTAAATTTGTAAAAAAATGTTTTAGAAAACGGTTGCCCTAGCCCTGATTTAAGGGAAAAACGTTTTTTCAAACTTTGTCAAAGTTTTTTACTTTGACAAAGTTTGAAAAAAATTTTGGAATGAAAGCAGGATTAAGCTCCTGAAAACACATATAATTAATGACAAAAATACTTTTGCTTTCAGACACGCACAGCCACATAGACGATGTGATTTTGAAATATGTAAATTTAGCAGACGAAGTTTGGCACGCTGGCGATATTGGTGATTTGAAAGTTACTGATTCCTTAAAAAAATTAAAGCCTTTGCGTTGTGTTTTTGGTAATATTGATGACGATAAAGCCAGATTAGAATTTCCGTTACACAATCGTTTTATGTGCGAAAATATCGATGTTTGGATTACTCATATTGGCGGTTATCCCGGAAAATACAATCCGAATATTCGTGAAGAATTGACTTTGAATCCTCCAAAATTGTTTATTTGTGGGCATTCGCACATTTTGAAAGTTATGTTCGACAAGAAAAACAATTTCCTTCATATGAATCCTGGAGCAGCAGGAATTAGCGGTTTTCATTCGGTTAGAACAATGTTGCGATTTGTAATTGATGGTGATAAAATTAAAGATTTAGAGATAATCGAATTAGGAAAAAGATAAAAATATGATTACAAAAGCTACTTTGGACGATGTTTCTGAATTGAATGTTTTAGTAAATTCTGCATATCGCGGAGATATTTCAAAAAAAGGTTGGACAACCGAAGCTAATATTTTAAATGGTGTTCGAATAGATGACGAAGAATTAATCGATT
>JAYVBR010000385.1:0-2735 GCA_043750395.1 Bacteroidota bacterium
ACCCGTTAATACATTAAGCCGAACCTATACAGGCTGACCGGTTAACGGTGGTAGAATTGGAAATTGATTTTTGAATTTTGAAATTGCAATTGATAATTCGTCTTCATCTATTGGTTTTAATAAATAATCAATCGAATTGAGTTTAAAAGCTCGCAAAGCATATTCATCATAAGCGGTTGTGAAAATAACTGCAGATTTTATTGCAATTTTATCAAAAATTTCGAACGACAATCCGTCAGAAAGTTGAATGTCAAGAAATATCAAATCTGGATGTTCGTTTTTCGAAAACCATTCTACAGATTCTTCTACTGAATGTAACATTACATCAACTTTAATATTAATTTTTTCGAGTTTGCGTTGCAACAATCTTGCGGCTGGTTTTTCGTCTTCGATGATTATTGTTTTCATAGCCAAAATTTAACCACAAAGGCACAAAGGCACAAAGTTGTGAGATTATAAAAAATTATTTCCATTTGTTCGAAGTTTTAGTTTCCATAAACTCTTTAATTTTCTTTTCTTCCCAATCTTTATTGAAAAGTAAGTTTTTGCCGAAAACTCTGGACCAATGAGAAACCAGTCCTATTCCCCAAAAAACTGCTGTTCCGAGAGTTGACCAACTGAAAAAGGCATCAATTATTGATAATTTGTAATTGTAATTTGAAACTATAATACATAGATTTACAATCAAGTATATAAATAAATGTATGTAAAATCCTTTTATTTCTCCTAATTGTTTTTTCGCTAATTGGTATTTTTCTGAATTTTTATTAATTGTTTCCATATTTTTTGAAATTGATTTTTGAAATTGTCCCGACGTTTCAGGATTGAAATTGAAATTATTTTTTATTCATAAACTCTTGAATCTTGCGCTCTTCCCATTTCGATGAAAACCCGTAAACTCGAAGTGCTTTCATCACTAATCCGAATCCCCAACCAACCATCGGGAACCAAAACCATTGAAAATGAGGTGAATATCTTAAATTTATAAAAATTAAAAACGGAATTACGACACAATACGAAATTAAACTTCCATAAAATTCTTTAAGGTTTTCGATTTTTTGTTTTGCTTCAAAGTAAGCATTGTTTTCTGCGTAAATATTTTGAGTTTCCATAACTGATATTTGTTTTGTTAATATTGGTAATTTGACTTTAAAACTGTTTTCTGATTGTTCAATAATCATTTTTTTCTTTGAAATTAAAGCGTATCTGTCAACAATGTTTTGCAAACCAACGCCTTTTCGGTCTTGCAAAACTTCTTTTTTCTGTAAATTATTTTTGATTACCAAAAATTCATTTTCTATGTAAATCTTGATATGCAATGGCTTTTGTTCCGAAACGACATTGTGTTTTACGGTATTTTCTAATAACAATTGTAACGAAAGCGGCACAACTTTAAATTCTGGATTGAGTTGCCCAATCGGAATTTCATAAGTTAAACTATTTTCGAATCGCATTTTTAAAAGATTCATGTAGGTTTTTGCAAATGCTAACTCTTCTTCAACCGAAACCAAATCTTTGTCTTTTTGTTCTAAAACGTAACGATAAACTTTCGATAACGAAGTTGTAAATCGTTGCGCATTTTCAGGATTTTCTTCGATTAACGAACTTAAAACATTCAAACTATTGAATAAAAAGTGTGGATCAATCTGGTTTTTTAGGCTTTCGTATTTGGCGGAAGCCGTTCCTGCAATAATTTTTTGTTCTTTAACTTTATTTTCTTGATAGGCTTTATAAAAATGAATCGCATACAACGAAAGTGTAATAAAAAGCGTAATCGTTACTGTAAAAATATAATTTACAGGTTTCTCGTTTTCTAAAAAATATTGAAGTGTATGTTTAGCATAAATTACAGTTTCAATAAAATGCATCATAAAAACAACTAATAATGAAGTAATAAATGACAAAATAAAACCTAAAAATATTCTTTTTTTGACAAATCTTTCAGGAAATATAGCGTCTAAATAACTAAATATTAATGTGTTTAACAAATACAAAGACATAGTATAACCAGCGGTAAAACCAAAGCTGATGAATAAATTCTTATCAATCGTAACTTCATTACCCATTACTAAATTCAAAACCTGAATCAATAAAAAAATGGCTGTTGTTAATAATATCGCTCTCGGAAATTCTCTTTGTAGTGTTTTCATTACCTATTTTTTTTTTAAAGCCCTCCCGTTAGGTGGGTTGGGTGGGCTATTTACAACTTTTCAAAGCATTTTCTGCTCTTTGCAATCCCCAATTTGGTGAAAATGCATTTTCTGGTTTAAAAGTAGCAAAAAGTCCGATTGAACGTTCAATTTCTTTGCATAAAACCTTTACATCGGCACCCGTCCATTTTGCGCCACCAATTCCAAATTCTGCTTTTCCATAAACTACACGAGGGTTTTCTGGTGCAATTGCTTCGGCTTTGCTGTACAATTCCATCACTTTTCCAGAATATTTCATTCCGTAAGTCATTGGGTCATAATTCATCCAAGCAGTATAAATCATAGATTGCATAACTAAAATTTCTGCATTATTTGGATTTTTATCCATTTCGATGTTCAATGCCGTTTGTGCTTTCGTTAATAATTGACTCATTTGCTCTTTGTCTTTTGTTTGAAAAGCCGCAAAACAATTTACCGTTGCAACATAATAATTGGGCAGCCAACTGTTTTTTTCTGCCAATGCTATTCTTTCAAATAAAGCACTTGCATCAGTGTTTTTACCTTCGCTCCAAAGTTGCATTGCTT
>JAYVBR010000386.1:0-2733 GCA_043750395.1 Bacteroidota bacterium
CCTTTTCGGGTTTGAGATTTTTCGATATTTACTTTGTTTCCGAGGAAACGAATTGCTAAATTATTTTGTTTTTTTAGATGAAAAATATTTATTTTATTGTTTTTTTGTAATAAATAAGGGGTAGATTTTAATTTTTTTGTAACAAATAAGGGGTAGATAGTTTATAACCAAAAAAACAGCTTCGGAGAGCTGTTTTAATGAAAAAAAGAAAAAAAACTACTATTTAATTTTTGATAAATTTCTCAATTTGACTACCGTTTTCGGTGGCAATTTCTAAGAAATAAACGCCATTTTGCAGGTTGCTAACATCGATTTTATTATTTTAATTTCCAATTGATAATGGCAACCTATCTAGATATCCCATTTTAATAATTGTAACTTTATCTTGGGTAATTGATAGTTTTAGCCAGCCGTACATCATTTTTTTAGTTTCTTTATTTTCAACTTTGAAAGCTACATAATTTGAATCATTAAATGTTAATGAATTTGGGACAGTAGTTATATAATCGGTTGTGCTGTTACCTTGTAAAAAAACTTTTGAAGTTTCTAGAAAAGCTTTTTCATCGAATTCATCGTCTTCTTGAAATTTTTTAATATAACCTGATTTACCTGCAAAAGTAATTTGATTATAATTATCTAGGTTTTCTTTTTGTGAAATGTTGTAGCTTCCAGCATTATCGTTACCTTGTTTTTGAAAGTCAACTGTAAAACTTGCTTTTGAATCATCTAAAAGCAAATCAATATTTGTGGTTTTAGATGAAACAGCAATTATATTTAGATTGAGATTAGTCGACTCATATGCAGAAGCATCATTGTTTTTTTTAGTTTCAACTTTAACACTTGCAGTTTTTTTATTTACCTTTTTAGTGTTTGAATCGGCTTCAGGATCATCGAAATCTATTTTAAGTTCGCTTTCGGCAGCTATTCCCCAATTGATTCCTAGAAATGAAACAAGATTATCTATTTTTTCAAAATTCCTTCCAAATCCGCCGTTTAGAGTGATTTTAGAATTAATTTTATACTTTAAGTTACCAACCGATCTAAAATTTTCTTTTTGATTTATTCTATTTACATACTCATAACCCATAGAAAAGCGATCGTATTGAAATTCGATTTTTGCACCAATATCTAAATCTTTAGTATTTAAATATTGATTTAAAGTTGGGTCAAATGTCATATTATTAACTAAATATCTGGAGTATTGATAAATGCTTACATAACTGTTTTTGATTTTTTTAAATTTGAAATTACCATTTAACGTCAACCAAGCACCATAACGACCCGTTCTTCCTGATTTATACTCGTTTTTATCAAAAAAATGATTGTAAGCAGCGGCAACATCAACACTAAAAACTGGTTTAGAATTAATTACAGTATCTAATTCTTGATAAATAATATTTTTTTCATTTTCAAAATCAAAATTTTCTGAATTGGTCAATTTTGATTTATTTGTTAGAAATGTATTTTTAGTTTTATTAACGTTATTTTTTAAATTCTTTAAGATCTTTTTTTTCTCTTTTCTATTAATTGAGTAAAGATTGGTTCGAACACCAAAAGAAAGATTTTGAATATTCTCGTTTTTTACTGATGCTAATGAAAATGATAAATTTTTAATTGGATTGAAATTATCATGTTTATCTTCATTTTTAAAAAAATCTGAAATTTTATCGTTTTTACCTAAAAAAAGTAAATACGGATTGAACTCTAAAGCATAATTCGTAGGAATTCCGCTAGAAGTTGAGGTAGCATTAATTAAACTCAAGGTCATTGATTGTGTTGTAGTTGGCGCACTTATGACTGTTGGTGTATAATCGAGAATTGTAAAAGCGGGTGCATTTGGTAATTCTAAATCTTTTAGTTTTATTGTGTTGTCTTGTGCGAATGAGTAACAAGAAATTAATGTGATAAGAAGGAGTTTTGTTTTCATTTTGTTAGTTTTATTATTTATTGGTTTATATGATTTTAACAATTCATTAAATACCATAAAAGATATCTTCATTATTCTTGTATATTTGATTAACGACAACTAGAATAAACTCCTAAAGCACGCTTTTTTTTAGCATATTGTTCTGCTAAGATTAAATCAACGGCAACTCCATTTCCTTTTTTGTACATACTACTTAAACAACAGGCTGCAGCTCCTTCTTTGATGTCATTTGAGTTTACTTTTTCATAATAAAATCTCGCTTTAACATAATCCTTCGAAAATCCATTTAAACCATCATAATAATTGTCTCCAAGTTGATAATTTTCATCTGATGATAGAACTTTATTTTCTTTCGGCTCAACTTTTTTATTTGATGAGTTTGCTTGTTTTGACTGACCAATTGCATTTTTGGATAAATTTGTGTTTTGCAAATTAGCTGTTGGCTCTTTTAACATTTCTACAAATCCCCAACTTGTCCATTCAATTTCGGGCTCTCCTGCTAAATCTGTCGGATACAAAAATGTTTTTTCGCATTCTTGTTTGCCGCTTGGACAAATTACTTGATGTGGTGCCGCAACATTACTGTATCTAGGGAAATCCGAACAATTATCTTCTATACAAAAATGGTCAATAGTGCTTCGACCACCATTCCAACAAAATGTTTCATCGTCAAGTTTTATAATTCCACTTTTAACGTTTTTGGTACTTATACTGTTAATTGCATTGTATGCCCAAAATTTTGAATTAGAATTTTGAACCGTTAAATGAAGTTTGTATTTAGAAAAATTCGTTCCAGTAGCTGGATT
>JAYVBR010000387.1:0-2732 GCA_043750395.1 Bacteroidota bacterium
CTTCACAATATTTTATTTAGTGACGATTATAAAAAAGAGTTTGATTACTTGTTTTCTAAACAATTCCCGATAGAAGATCCTACGATTTATATCAATATAACATCTAAATATTGCAAAAATGATGCCCCAGAAGGTTGTGAAAATTGGTTTGTAATGGTAAATGTACCGCATAATAAGAATAGTACTATTGAATACGCAACCGATATTAGAAAAAATGTTGTTTCGAAAATTAATAGTATGTTGGAAACAAATATCGAACAATTTATAGTTACAGAAAGCACCTTGAGTCCAGTTGATATTGAAAATCAAACCTCATCGTATGGCGGATCACTTTACGGAAACTCAAGCAATAATAAATTTGCCGCTTTTTTAAGACACGCAAATTTTTCGTCGCGTATCAAAAATTTATACCTTGTTGGCGGAAGTGTGCATCCTGGTGGCGGCATTCCATTGTGTCTTTTAAGTGCAAAAATTGCAAGTCAAATTATAGTAGACCGAGAAAAAAAATGAAAGAAAGTTACAAAGCCTATTTTTTATATTTTTTAATACTAGTTTATGTATCTGGTTCGATTGGCTTTGTGGTTAATCCAACATTTTTTAGTCCTTTTACACCGTTTACATTATTATTTACTTGTTTTGTTTTCTTGATTCATCAGCCTATATCTGATAAAAAATATATTTCAGCATTTTTTTATATTGCAGTTTTGGGCTACATTATTGAATTGATTGGAATAAAAACAGGATTGTTGTTTGGTAATTATTCCTACGGAAATGGTTTAGGTTTCAAATTGCTCGAAGTTCCTTTAATCATATCCATTAATTGGGCGATGCTTATTTGTGCCGGAATTGTAACAGTAAGTAAGGTTTTTAGAAATAAACTTGTCGTCATCAGTGTTACCGCTTTAGTGGTCACTTTTATTGATTTAATTATTGAACAAGTCGCCCACAAACTCGATTTCTGGAAATTTGAAGGCGGTTTGCCTGGGTTACATAATTATTTGGGTTGGATTGGAGTTGTTTTTTTTACATCATATATTTTTTATCCTGCTATAATTAAAGGTAATAGTAGGGTGTCATCAATCGTTTTAATTTTGCAAATTATTTTTTTTACCTCATTATTTATATTTATTTAACATGGAAATAGTAGTTAGTATAGGCATTGTTTTAGTCACTTTTATTTTGACAGAATTTTCCGCATGGGCAAATCACAAATACATAATGCACGGTTTTATGTGGTATTTTCACGCCGATCATCACAAAAAAGACCATAAAAGTTGGTTTGAACGAAACGATCTTTTTTTTATAATTTATGCTGTGCCAAGTTGGTTATTTATTATGTTTGGTATGATGAACAATTACGCATGGTACACTTGGGTTGGTTTTGGTATTTTACTTTATGGGTTAGCCTATTTTGTTGTTCATGATTTAATAATTCACCAAAGATTTAAAATTTTTACAAAATCTAAAAATGTTTATGTTTTGTCGTTACGTCGCGCGCACAAAATGCACCATAAAAACATTGGAAAAGAAGGCGGTGAAAGTTTCGGAATGTTAATTATTAACAGAAAATACATTCAAGCTGCCTTAAAACAGTCTAGATTGGCATCAGCTTAATGTAAATAAAATAAATGTGTAATTTTACTTTACAATGTATCATTCAATCTAATGTTTTATATAAAAAAAATAAATTTTAACCATTAAATGGAAGATGAAAATATAGTTATTTGTACTGTTTGCAAAAAAAGCGAAAGTTCTTTTTATGAAGCTACTAATGCGTTAATGCACGAAGCAAATAACGAACTTTATATTTTTAATATTTGTGGCAGTTGCGAAACGGTTTTTTTAACAAATCCGGTAACTATTGAAAAATTAACTCATTACTACACCGAAAATTATCTGCCTTACAGAGGTGCAAAAGCTTGGGGAAAGTACAGTTCATTTGTAGAAAATAGTCAAAAAGCGTTAGATTTAAAACGAGTTAATTTTATAAAAAAATATCTCAAAAATAACGGTTCAAATGCTAGTATTTTAGATGTAGGTTGCGGCAATCCTAGCTTTTTAAAACTTTTAAATCAAAAAGCTAAGGTAAATTGTACAGGAATCGATTTTTCTGACTCTGGCTGGATTGGAACAAACAATAAAGATTTAACACTTATAAAAGTTGCGATTGAAGATTTTAAAACTACTACACTTTTTGACGTAATTACGCTTTGGCATTATCTAGAACACGATTACAATCCAAATCAAACAATAGAAAAACTATATAATTGTTTAAAACCAGGCGGAAAATTAGTTATCGAAGTGCCAGATTATAAAAGCTGGAGTGCCAAAATACAAAAATCACATTGGCAAGGTTGGCATAGTCCGAGGCATCTTTCATTATTTTCTAAAAAAAGTTTTAATCAATTATTTAAAACTGATAAATGGCACATAATAAAACATTTACGATACGGTACACTTGATGCTTTTACTTTATGGTGGCTTGGCAAAATGGAAAAAAAAGGCATTAATTGGTCTGGTAATATGGCACCAAATTTTTGGATGCTTGTTTTCTTGAAAGTAATTACTTTTCCGGTTTTCTTATTTGAAAAACTAGTTTCTTTCGGCATTCAAATTGTAATAGTCGAAAAAAAATAATTTAGACTACTATAACATTTAAAATAATTTACCACAAATGAACCAAATAACAACTTGTACTTTTTTTAAATTAGAACATTTTTCCAATAAATTTT
>JAYVBR010000388.1:0-2731 GCA_043750395.1 Bacteroidota bacterium
TAAAATATATTTTTTACCAAACATCAAACTATCTCTACCCAAATTTGTCATTCCGTTAGGAATCCCAACAATGTTGTTCACATTAATTGAGATTCCTTCGAAATGACAAAGTTAGTCACGAACAAACTTGCCAAACACCAAAAATTATCAACACAAATTTGTCTTTCCGCTAGGAATTTCAAAAATGTTACTCAAGTTAATTGCTATTCCTTCGGAATGACAAAGTAAGCCACAAACATAATTTGCCAAACACCAAAAATTATCAACACAAATTTGTCATTCCGCTAGGAATTTCAAAAATGTTACTCAAGTTAATTGCTATTCCTTCGGAATGACAAAGTAAGCCACAAACATAATTTGTCAAACACCAAAAAATATAAACACAAATTTGTCATTCCGCTAGGAATCTCAACAATGATGCTCACGTTACTTGAGATTCCTTCGAAGAATGATAAATCAATACAAAAAAGCGCAAACAATCATCATTAAAATGCCAAAACATTCGTTCCCAATAATAAATTCTGAAATCTATATTCTTTTTTCTATTTTCTTTTCATAATAAACAAAAAAGAACTATTTTTGCAAACCAAAATGCAATTAAGAGTTTCATTTGGAAATCAATAATTTACGTAAAACACTTTTGTTTTTATGTTGCTTGAAGAAACTCAATCAGAAACAAAATACAAATTTTTATCAGCATGTCTGAAACATTAAAATCACAAGAGGCTTTTTTAGCCGAGTTTAACTGGCACAATTTCGAAGAAGGTATTGATGCAGTTGACCAAAGTAACTTATTAGAATTCGAAGAATTAGTTTCTAAGACTTTCATCGCTACAGACTTAGAAGAGTGCGTAGATGGTATTGTTGTTAGAATTACCGACAGAGACGTTATTGTTGACATTAACGCAAAATCTGAAGGTGTAATTTCTTTGAACGAATTCCGTTACAACCCAAACTTGAAAGTTGGCGATAAAGTAGAAGTACTTATCGACATTCGTGAAGACAAAACTGGACAACTGGTTTTATCTCACAAAAAAGCGCGTGCAATGAAATCGTGGGAACGCGTTATCTCTGCAAACGAAACTGGAGAAATTGTTACAGGTTTTGTAAAATGTAGAACTAAAGGTGGAATGATTGTTGACGTTTTCGGAATAGAAGCGTTCTTGCCAGGTTCTCAAATTGACGTTAAACCAATTAGAGATTATGACGTTTATGTAAACAAAATGATGGAATTTAAAGTTGTGAAAATTAATCACGAATTTAAAAACGTTGTTGTATCGCACAAAGCACTTATCGAAGCAGATATCGAAGTTCAGAAAAAAGAAATTATCGGTCAATTACAAAAAGGTCAAGTATTAGAAGGTGTTGTTAAAAACATTACTTCGTATGGTGTATTTATTGACCTAGGTGGAGTTGATGGATTGATTCACATTACTGATCTTTCATGGTCAAGAATCAATCACCCAAGTGAAGTTCTTGAATTAGACCAAAAATTAAATGTTGTAATTCTTGATTTCGATGACGAAAAAACTAGAATTCAATTAGGATTGAAACAATTGAATGCGCACCCTTGGGAAGCACTTTCTGCTGACTTGAACATTGGCGACAAAGTGAAAGGAAAAGTAGTTGTAATTGCAGATTACGGAGCATTTATTGAAGTTGCTGAAGGTGTAGAAGGTTTGATTCACGTGTCAGAAATGTCGTGGTCAACACACTTGCGTTCTGCTCAAGATTTTGTAAAAGTTGGCGATATGGTCGATGCTGTGATTTTGACTTTAGACCGTGAAGACCGTAAAATGTCTCTTGGTGTGAAACAATTATCACAAGACCCTTGGACAGACATTACTGCTAAATATCCAGTTGGTTCTAAGCATACAGGAACTGTAAGAAACTTTACAAACTTTGGTGTTTTCTTGGAACTTGAAGAAGGAATTGATGGATTGATTTATATCTCTGATTTATCTTGGACTAAGAAAATTAAGCATCCTAGTGAATTTACAGCATCTGGCGATAAACTAGAAGTTGTGGTTCTTGAGCTTGATGTTGATGGTCGTAAATTGTCTTTAGGTCACAAACAAACTACTGCAAATCCTTGGGATAAATATGAAGATTCATTCGCTGTTGGAACTATACACAACGGAGAAATTTCTGAAATTGTTGACAAAGGTGCAACTGTAGAATTTGGTGATGATATTGTTGCGTTTATTCCAACACGTCATTTAGAAAAAGAAGACGGTAAAAAATTGAAAAAAGGCGATACTGCCGATTTCAAAGTTATCGAATTCAACAAAGAATTCAAACGAGTTGTTGCTTCGCATACTGCTATTTTCCGTGAGGAAGAAGAAAAAAATGTGAAAGCTGTTCAAGAATCGGTTGCTTCTAACAACAATGCTGCGGCATCTACATTAGGCGACAACAATGACATTCTTGCTGGTTTGAAAGCTAAAATGGAAAAAAACGAGAAGAAATAATATTTCTTTAGGGTTTTATAATTTGGAAAGCCTCTCAGAAATGAGAGGTTTTTTTTGATTTTTTTTAACCGCTAATTCGCTAATTTTTTTAATAATTAGCGAATTAGCGGTTATAGTTTGAAATATTAATTTGATAATCTTGCTAAATTAGGAATTGGATTCCTGATTAGGCTGAATTTTTAGTAATTTGTTTTATTTTTGTATATTTTATTTGTCATTTCGACGAAGGAGAAATCAAATTTGTTGCTCACTTTATGTGA
>JAYVBR010000389.1:0-6336 GCA_043750395.1 Bacteroidota bacterium
GCATCGCTATCGAATAAAAAAAATCTGAAATATGGGGCAAAAAGACAATTTTGCAGCCAATTGAAAAAAGTTTAAACCACTTCAGAGTTAGAGAAAAGATTTAAATCTTTGTTAAATAGAAAAATTGTTAAACTTTCAGGTAAAATTGTGACTAGATTTTTATCTGTACATTGTTTAATTTGTAAAGGTAAATTTTATATATTTTTTAATGATTGATATTGAATCAAAAAATTCCGCAGTTTTCGAAAAATGGTTTCGTCTTTATAATCACACCTTGTATTGTTGGGCATATTTTAAAACTTCTTCTAAAGAGTCTGCGGAAGATTTAGTTCAAGAAACTTTTATTTCTGGTTACAAATCATTTGATAAATTCGAAAACAGAAGTCAGCCAAAAACTTGGTTAATGTCTATTTTAAACAATAAAATAATTGATTTTTACAGGTTAAATTCTCGAAACAATTTTGTTTATACCGAAGACAACAGAATTCAATTGAGCGATGACGTGTTCAATAAAAACACTTTTTGGAATGATGACACAATTCTTGATTTTTGGAATATTGATAATAATGAAGACAAAAGAGAATTGCTCGTTAAAAGATTAAAAAACAGTTTAAATAAATTACCTCCAAAATGGAATTTAGCTGTTTCGTATAAATATTTCGAAAAGAAAAGCGCAAAGGAAATATGTAGTGAACTCGATATTAGTATTACTAATTATTGGCAAATAATACACAGATCAAAATTAATTTTGAAAAAAGATTTAGAAGTTAATTTTTTTGATTGAATAAAAAAAGCTCATCAAAAAAATTGATGAGCTTTTTTTTCTTAGTCTATTAAATTATTTGTTATCTGCAAAAAAGCCTGAGAAAAAACCTTTTTTAGATTTAGAGTTTCCAATAGATTCTTCTTCGTCTTGATTGATAATTGATGCAATAGTATTTATATATTGTAAAAAAGTCTTGTTTTTTTCTTCTAAAAAACCAATTAAATAATTTTCACTTGCTTGTAATCCTGAAGCTTGTTCTATTTGTAATAATTTTTTATATAATGGTTCAATAAAATTTGTAACAATTTCTGGAGATATAGATTTTTGAAGACCAGTGTAACAAGTATTTCCTACTGAATCTTTTACACATTTAATTTCATTAACAACCCAATAAAATCTGCCAGTTTTTGACATATTTTTAAATATAGCTGTATAATTATTACTATTTTGAAGATTTTCCCATAGCAATTTAAAAATTACTTTCGGCATATCAGGATGTCTCAACAAACTATGAGGTTGATTGATTAACTCATAATCATCATAACCACAAATGTCTATAAAAGCTTCGTTAGCATAAAGAATATTACCCTTTATATCTGTTTTACTTGATAGAACTTTAGATTTATCCCATTCTAATTCTCTATCCGAAGGTGTAACCTTGATAGATTTGTTTAAAATATTATTTAAATCCTCTTGTTTTTCAAAACCGAAATTTTCTTGTCTTTGCGTATTCATAATAATATCTGTTTAACTCTAATAAATATATCTTTAACAAAATGTTAACATATAAAATCAATTTAAACAAAGGTAATATTTATTTTAAACATTCCAAATCTTGAATATGTTTTTTCGATTAAACTACTTTTTTGTTCGATAAACTACGTTTTTTTAAATTTTTATTATAAAAAAGTTGAGTATTTTATCGATTATGTATTTTTTATTGACCTGATTTTGATTTTTATTTCAAAATTTTAGTTTGACAAACAAAATTTGTTCTTGGTATGTTTGTTTTATTGATTGAGTTGTAACCTCCTTCGATTTCTGTAAAATTTCTATAACCACGTGACTGTAAAATCGACGCAGCAATCATACTGCGATATCCACCTGCGCAATGAATATAAAAATGTTCATTTGGATTTAGATTTTCAATCCAATTATTTATGCTAATTAATGGTTTATTAAAAGCTTCTTCAACATGTTCAGCTTCATATTCTCCTTCTCGACGAACATCTATGACATTGGTTTCTCCTATATTTATTTCTTTGGCAAATTGTTCAGCATTTATTCTATGAACTTTCTCGATTTCAAATCCAGATTTTAACCAAGATTCAAAACCGCCTTCTAAATATCCGATAAGATTATCAAAACCTACTCTTGCTAATCTTGTTATTGTCTCTTCTTCAGCTCCAATTTCTGTAATAATTATTAATGGCTGATTAACATTACCAATTAACGAACCTACCCAAGGTGCAAAATCGCCAGTAATTCCGATATTAATTGATTGAGGAATATATCCATTTGCGAAATCGCCATTTTTTCGAGTGTCTAATATTAACGCACCAGATATACTGACAACATTTTCGAAATCTTGAACGTTAATAGCTTGCAATCCTTTGTTTAAAACTGTTTCAAAACTATCTTGTCCTGATTTATTCAATGCAACATTCATTCCAAAATAGGCTGGAGGAGCCAATAAACCGTCTGTAACTTCTTTAATAAATTCGGATTCGGTCATATCTTGACGCAAAGCATAATTTGTCAGTTTTTGTTCACCAATTGTCGAAACGGTTTCTTTACTCATATTTTTTCCACAAGCAGAACCTGCTCCGTGAGCTGGATAAACGATTACATCATCGGCTAGAGTCATTATTTTATTTCTTAACGAATGAAACAAAGTTGCTGCCAATTGATCTTGTGTCATTGATGCAGCTTTTTGAGCTAAATCTGGTCTTCCAACATCTCCAATAAATAATGTATCGCCTGAGAAAATGGCGTGGTCTTTTCCTTTTTCATCAATCAATAAAAAGGTGGTACTTTCCATTGTGTGACCTGGCGTATGGATTGCTTTTATTGTAATATTTCCAATTTTAAATTCTTGGTTGTCTTTTCCAGAAATAAATTCGAAACTAGGTTCAGCATTTGGTCCATAAACAATTGGCGCACCAGTTAACCTACTTAAATCTTGATGTCCCGAAACAAAATCTGCGTGAAAATGAGTTTCTAAAATGTATTTTAAAGTAACATTATCTCGAATTAATCTATCTAAATAGGGTTTAGATTCACGTAAAGGGTCAATTATTGCTGCTTCACCGTTTGACGTTATGTAATAGGCTCCTTGCGCCAAACATCCTGTGTAAATTTGTTCTATTGTCATTTTCGATAATTTATTGATCCAAAATTAATATAGTTTTAATTTTAAAATTTATTCATAAAAAAAGCACAAGGTTTAATTTATGCTTTGGTATAGGTATTTTAACAATATTATTTCTTTTTAGAATCTGGAGTATCTGCAAAAAATCCTGAAAAGAATCCTTTTTTCTTGACTGGTCCTGAAGAATTCGATGATTCTGATGATTCAGAAACTGAATCGCTGCTTGATGTGTAAACATTATTAGTAACTTCTGAAAAAAATTGAGGTAGAGTTTTACTTTTTTCTTCAAGAAAACCAATTAAATAATTTTCTGATGATTGAATTCCACTTGCTTGCTCAATATGCAAAAGTTTTTTAAATAAAGGCTCAACAACTTGAGATATAATTTGTGGATTAACGCTATGTTGTTGACCCGTAAAAGTCATTAAACCATAACCGTCTTTAGAAGCTTTAATATCATTTACAACCCAATAAAAACGACCAGTTTTAGACATGTTTTTTATTATAACCATATAACTTTCGCCTTTTGAAATGTTTTCCCAAAGTAGTTTAAAAATTACTTTGGGCATATCTGGATGTCGCAAAAGATTGTGAGATTTATTCATTAGTTCAAAATCATCATAACCACTGACATCGATAAAAGACTCATTTGCATAAAGAATATTACCCTTGTCATCAGTTTTGCTTAAAAGAACTTTTGACTTATCCCATTCTAATTCTCTATCAGATGGTGTAGGTCTGTAAGTCAAACCAATAATTTTTTGGTCAGCATCTAACGGTGAAATGTTATAATTTGGTACTTGATCAGGCATAATTTTTTTATTTAAAAAATTTATTTTAGGGAAATTTTTAACTTCAGAAACATAAATAATATCACATTATACTTAGTTAATTAAACAAATCTACAATAAAAATTATTCAAAACAATTATTTTTAATTAAAATTGTTTTTTGATTTGTTTTTATTAAGAAAATCCAATGTTGTTTCAAAATTTTTAATTCAAATTTATTATTTCTTTATTATCCTGAACACTTAATATATATTTTTTTGATAATTCTAGATTAGGTATCATTCGATTGGATAAAATCACAAAATCTTCATAATATAATTTTGCTAAACTTTCATCGCCCGAAGTTTTTGCATCCCAAAGATAACTTACTAAATTGTGTAATTTAATAAATTTCGATTCCAAAAAAATTACTTGTTCTAAATTACCGAATTGTTTTTTTCCTTCAGAATAAAACCAGTTTCCCATTGGAGTAGTTTCGTGAGAAAATACTATTGTATCTTTTTCGAAATTGTTATTTTCATAAAATGAATTTACATTATCGAACCAATTTTGATAAAATGATTTGAATGATTCAAAATTTTCTTCGGTGTACATAAATTTTTAGTTTTTAGGTTAGTTGGGCTATGCAAAATTAATAAAACTAATTAGTTTACATTTAATTCAAAATGTTAATTGATTTTAATGTAATAAATTCAAGCAAATTGATAAATATTTCGTAATTAGAGCACTTGTTTGATTCAATTTTTTGCAATTTTTTAATACATTGTAACTTGATTTAAGACTTAATTATGCTTTTTTTAACATTTTATTAATAATAATCATGAAAAAAATACACAAAAGATGTAAGTTTTAAATAAAATTTATATGTTTGCAGAAACAAATAACTTAATCTATTATGAAAAGAATTCTCCTTACATTATTATTATTAGCATTAATGATAGTGCCTATTTTCTCAAATTTGATCTTTGTAGATCATATAATACCAACAAAAATGCCAGTTTTTGATTCAGGCGATACTGCTTGGATGATTGTTGCTAGTGCGTTAGTTTTATTAATGACTCCAGGACTTGCTTTTTTTTATGGAGGTTTAGTTGGAAAGAAAAACGTAATTTCTACTATGTTCCAAAGTTTTTTGGCAATGGTTGTAATTTCTGTTCTTTGGGTAGTTGTTGGTTATGGGTTAGCTTTTGGGCCAACAATTGAAGGATTTATTGGAAACCCAATTCCTAACATGTTTTTTCAGGGAATTAATTCAAACTCTTCTTGGATTTTATCTCCAACTGTACCGATTATTTTATTTGCAATTTACCAAATGATGTTTGCAATAATTACACCAGCCTTAGTAACGGGTTCGTTTGCAGAAAGAATTCGTCTTTGGCCCTATATTATTTTCTTAGTATTATTTTTATTATTCATTTATGCACCAGTTGCTCATTGGATGTGGAATCCAGATGGATTTTTATTCAAATTGGGAGCAATTGATTTTGCAGGAGGAACAGTTGTTCACATGACTGCAGGTTGGGCATCTTTGGCTGGAGCAATTTTCTTAGGTCGCAGAAAAGTTCAAGTTTCTAATCCGGCGCAAGTTCCTTATGTATTATTAGGTACAGGTTTGTTGTGGTTTGGTTGGTTTGGATTCAATGCAGGATCGGCTTTTGGAGCCAACGGAATTGCAACACAAGCACTAGCTAATACAGCAGTTTCTGCTGCAACAGCAGGTTTAGCTTGGATGTTTATTGACAAAATTAGAGGTTATGAAATAACAGCAGTAGAGACCTGTCTAGGTGTTTTAGTTGGACTTATTGCAATAACTCCGGCTGCAGGATATGTAAGCATTGAACATGCATTTTCAATTGGTGCGATTGCAAGTTTAGTTAGTTATATTGTTGTAAGTGAATTTCCAAAAGGTATTATTGACGATGCGTTGGACGTTTTTGGGTGCCACGCGGTAGCAGGAATTACTGGAATGTTGTTGACAGGCGTTTTTGCTTGTAAAGGTGTAAATCCAGCTTTAACTCAAGAAGGTTTGCTTTTTGAAGGTTCAGAATTGTTTACAAACCAATTAATTGCAGTTGGAATTGTATCGGTATTTTCATTCGTAATGTCTTACTTTTTGTTTTTCGTTATAAACTTGATTACTCCATTAAGAGTTTCAGAAGATGTTGAAATGGCAGGATTGGATAGTGAACAAATTGGAGGTTTATAAAAATTTAAAATAAATAAAAAACAAATAAAAAAAATTATGAATATCATAAAAAAATCGATTGCAGCTTTAGCAGTTTTGTCAGCAACTTTTAGTGTTGCACAAGAAGCACCAAAAACTACTTTTTCTGGAAATGCAGATTTCTATTACCGATTCGATTTTGCAAATGCAGGAAATGCTGTAACAAACAATAAAACCAGTTTTAC
>JAYVBR010000390.1:0-6328 GCA_043750395.1 Bacteroidota bacterium
TACTTTTATAATTTGTAAATCCTCCAAATCTTCTAAAAACCGATAAGCTTTTTTATTATCAATTCTAATTAGTACTGTTTCCATTTTTAATTTATTTTACGTAAAAATACAATTATTTAATTAATTATCCCATCAATCACCAAATCGCTATCTAACTCAAAATACAAAGGCAAACGAATCAAGCAATCCGAAAACTTATCTGTTTGGGGCAATGCTCGACCATCATGTTTATCAGAATAATAAGGACTTGAATGCAAACTTAAATAATGAAAAACAGCAAGAATATCTGCGTCTCGAAGTTTTTGGATTATGGCAGTTCGTTGTTCTAAACTTTCGCAAGTCAAGAAAAACATATGTGCGTTGTTGGTCGCATATTCTGGGATTGATGGCAACATTACATTGTTTTCTTTTGCCCAATTACTTAATTTTTCGAAATAATTATTCCAAATTGATTTTCGCTTTTCTTGAATTTTTTCGAGATTTTCGAGTTGCGCCCACAAGAATGCTGCAATAATTTCGCTTGGTAAAAATGAACTGCCAATATCTACCCAACCATATTTGTCGACATCGCCTCGGAAAAATGCTGATCTATTGGTACCTTTTTCCCAAATCACTTCTGCCCTATCGCAAAATTGTTCGTCGTTGATGGCTAACATGCCACCTTCGCCAGAGATAATGTTTTTAGTTTCGTGAAAAGAAAATGCTGCTAAATGTCCAATCGAACCCAATGCTTTTTTAACGCCGTCTTTTCCAATAAAAAAACTATCAATGGCTTGTGCTGCATCTTCGATTACAAATAAATTATGTCGATTTGCAATGTCCATAATCACATCCATATTACATGCAACTCCGGCATAATGTACGGGAACAATTGCTTTAGTTCTTGGTGTAACCAATGCTTCTATTAAATTTTCGTCAATATTTGGATGGTCTTTTCTAGAATCGGCAAAAACTATTTTAGCTCCTCGCAATACAAAAGCATTTGATGTCGAAACAAAGGTATAACTTGGCATAATAACCTCATCGCCTGGTTGAATGTTTATTAAAATTGCTGCCATTTCCAATGCATCAGTGCAAGATGTTGTCAATAAACATTTCTTGAAACCATAGTTTTCTTCAAAAAAAATTTGACATTTTTTGGTGTAAATTCCGTTACCAGAAATTTTACCAGATTTTACTGCATCTTCAATATATTTTGTTTCGTTTCCTGATAAATAGGGTTTGTTGAATGGAATTGACATAAAATTGATGTTCATTTTAGTTATGAAATTTTTAAACAAACTGATCCAGAGGAAAGACCAACACCAAAACCACATAAATTTAATGTTTTTTTGTCATATAAAACTCCTGAATCTAGCGCACTTTTTATTGCTATTGGTATTGTTGACGAAACCGTGTTGCCGAAATCTTTAATGTCCACAAAGAATTTTTCCTTAGGAATTTTACATTTATTTCTCATAAAATTAAGCATAAACTCATTGGCTTGATGAAAAATAAACAAATCTATATCGTCTAAAGAATAATTGTTTTTTTCTAGATTTTCATTAAGCAAAACAGGAACAGCTTTGGCAGTGAAATTAAAAATTTCTTTTCCGTTCATAAAAAGAAAGTCATCATTTTTTAAAAAATTTCCTTCTTCGTCAAATTCATCGTTTGCATTTTTATTATTTGGATTTTTTATTGCTCCGTTTTTTACGATTAAATAATCACTTCCGCTGCCATCGGTTCCATAATTAAATTTTAGAATTTCGGCATTCAAAGTTCCATTCATAGTTTCTGATGAAATTATTGTGGCTGCAGCAGCATCTCCAAAAATTGTTTTGTTACTTTTATCGTTTTCGTGAATGAATTTCGAGTAGGTTTCTGAAGTTACCAATAAAACATTAGTAGCTTGTTCAGAAGCTATTAGTCCTTTGGCTAAACCTAATCCATAAACAAACCCCGAGCATCCTAAATTGATGTCTAAGGCGCCGCAATTGTTTGATAATTGTAATTTATCTTGCAAAATACAAGCAGATGTAGGCAAGAAATAATCGGGACTTTGAGTACAAAGAATAACATAATCTATATCTTCTTTTTTATAAATTGAAGTTTCGAAAAGTTTATTGCACGCCTTTTCGGCCATTGTTAAAGATGTTTCGTCTTTAGCTGCAATGTGTCTGTTTACTATTCCTGTTTTTAGTGCAATTTTCTCAATGCTCCATTCAGGATGTTTTTCATTAATGTCCTTATTATTAATGATTTGAGTAGGTAAATAATATGCAATTTCTTGTAAATAAGCTTTCATAATCACAAATTTACTCTATTTTGATTGTACTAAATCAAAAAGTTCTTGGACAGTTTTGCAAGATTTGAATTCTTGATCTTCGATTTTTTTTTCGTATTCGTCTTCTATCATCATTATTATTGCCATTCCTGTTAAAGAATCGAAAGAATCAATGTCACGAAAATTTGAATCTAACTCAATTGTTATATCGTCACAATCAATAAATTGTTCTGTGAATTTTTCTAAAAAGGTTTTATTTTCCATAACTTTATTTATTCAATTATTATTCCTGTTTCTGGGTGGTTTCCGATTTTTCTAGCTGGATTTCCAATAAATTTCAGTGATTCATTTTCAATATTATTAAACAAACCGCTACCTGCAATAATATAACTTTCGTTTGAAATGTGTAAATTATTTATCATAAAAACTGAATTACCGATGAAACATAAATCTTGCATTTTGCAATTTCCACCAAATAAAACTTTGGCAGCAATGTAATTGTGATTGTTTATAATTGCATCGTGACCAATTAATGATTGTGACCAAATAATATTGTTGTTGCCAATTCTAACGTTATTTTCAATCACAACCCCAGGAAAAATTATGTTGTTTTCTCCTATTTCTAAAGGTTTCACAATTATTACCGATGGATGAATGACGTTTGTGAATTGAAATCCATAGTTTTTTAATTTATCAAATAATAATTTTCTGTTTCGCATCGATTTGTAACCAATGCAAAGTACAAATTTATAGTTTTCAAATTCATTATTACATAATAATTCTGAAAGTTTAAAAATTTTTAATTTACAAAAAGTCTCCTCTTTACAATAAGCATCATCGGCAGCAAAACCAACAATTTCAACATTATTGATTTCTTTTGCGATTTCAAAAATAGTTTTAGATAATGGTCCAAGCCCAAAAATTATTACTTTTTCCATTTAATATATTTTCTTAATTATAGCATTAGGACGTCCTTGAACTTGTTTGAAAATTTTGTAAATATAAATTCCTATTATTCCTAAAAAAGTAGATATTACTCCAAGAATTAAAACATTTATAGCAACAATTGATGTCCAACCCAATTCGACTTCGTCTTGTTGAATCAATTTTCTAATACCTAAATAAATTATAAATAAAACGCTTCCAAAAGAGATAATTATCCCAAAATAAAATAACCATTCTAACGGTTTTCCTGAAAAAGATGTAATTGCTTGGAGCATTAACTCGGCTCTTCTTTTTAAGGAATAGGTTCCAGCTCCGATTCGTTGTCCTTTTTTAACAGCAATCCCCTTTTGGTTAAAACCAACCCAGTGCATCATTCCGCCTAAAAAAAGATTAGCGTCTTGCATTCTTAATAACGCATTTACATATTCTCTGGTCATTAAACGTTCTGTAAGAATATTATGCGGAATTTTTGTATCTGATAATTTGTTTATTAAAACCCAAAAAATGCTTCCAGTATGTTTTTCTATAAAGTTTCCTTTTCTATCTTCTTGATATCCATAAACAACGTCAATAGTGGAATCATTTTTGATTTCATTATAAAATTCTATTAAAACACTTGGTGGTGTTTCTAAATCATTATCAATTAGAAAAACATAATCGCCTTTGGCGAAATTTAATCCTGCTTGAATTGCATAATGATGTCCAAAATTTCTTGACAAATCTATGATTGTTATTTCTTTAATAGCCTTCTTTTTTTCGATTAGAAAAGTCAAAGAATCGTCTGGTGACCCATCGTTTACAAAAATTAACTCATAATTTTCGCATTGAATATCTTTGAGTGCCAATTGAATTTCAGTTAGAAATTGTTCTAAAAATATTTTAGACCGATAAAGTGTTGTTACGATTGATATTTTCATAATAATTCAATCTTTTTTGATGATTGATAAACCAAATATCCTGATCTATCGTTGCTATTTGTGATTTTTTTTAATTCAAAATTCTGAATTTCTTTTTCGATTTCAAAATCGTTCTTTTTCTGGAAGTAAGGTAATAAATTTTTGGTTTCTTCACAAAGAAAATAAACTCCAGAAAATAAATTTTCTTTAATAATTGGCTCTTCAAATTGATTTAATGAAACATTTATTACCGCTTTTAGAAAATCGTAACCAGTTGATAACTCGACTAAATGTGACCCTATAAAATCACCACCCATTCTCGCTCCAACTTCAATAACAAAAACCTCTCCTTTTTTGTTTATTTTAAATTCAGAATGACTTGCTCCATTGCGAATTTCTAGAGCATTTAGAGCTAAAATTGTTTGTTGTTTTATTTTATTTTGAATTTCAAATGATAAATTACTTGGTTGATGATGTGCCAATTCTACAAAATTTGGGCTGCCAGTTGTAGTTTTATCTGTAATTGCAAGAATGTAATGTTTACCATTCCAAGAAATGCTTTCGACACTAACTTCTTGACCTTCAATAAATTCTTCAACGATTGCTTGTTTCGAAAAAGATTCGTCGATAGCAGTTTTAATTGCTTTTTGCAAATCAGAATGACTTTCTATTTTCGAAACTGCACGACTTCCTGATCTATCGACTGGTTTTACAATAACTGGAAAATTAAAGTCTAAAATATCATCATTGTTATTAGTATTATAAACAACAAATTTTGGACTTTTGCAATTATTCAATATAAATGCTTCGCGCATTAACCCTTTATCTGTTGCAATTAAGGCTGTTTTTGAAGTATTCGTGACTAAATTCAAATTTTCGGCTACATAACAAATAGTTGGTACAGCCATGTCTGTAGCAATTGTTGTTATTCCGTCAATTTTAATTTTTTTGCAAACTTCAAAAATCTCTTCATAATTTAATATGGATACAGGATAGAAATAATCCGCAATATTTTTACAAACCGCACCGTCTTCCCAAGCAAAACAATGGGTTTCAATTCCCATTTCATTTGCTTTTTTTACTAATGGTAGTTGTAAATAACTTGCCCCAATTATTGCTAATTTTTTCATTTTGAGTTTATGTAACTTTTTATTTTGTAAAAATATTATATAAAGCATAAAAATATACTTTGTTAAATAAAATATTCAAAGAAATTTTCTGAATTAATAACTAAAAATTCGCATTTTGGATATTTATTCGAAAAAGATAAGGGCAATTTTGCTTTAGTTTTAACGTTCCATTTTATTTCTATGGTTTTCAATTTTCCGTTTTTTTCGATTATTAAATCTACTTCTTGTTGTTCGTTGGTTCGCCAAAAATAAAATTTTTCGAAATTTTCGTTGTATTCACTGTTTTTAATGATTTCGTTAATGATATAATTCTCAAATAAATTACCTTTATCTTTTCTGGTTTCAAATGGCGAAAAATCATTTATTATTGCGTTTCGAATTCCGAGATCGTTAAAATAAATTTTTTTACCTTTCTTAATTTCGTTTCTTTGATTGGTATGGTAGGAATTCAATCTATAAATAACAAACGATTCTTCTAGTAGATGAATGTATTCTTCGACAGTTTCACTTTTTAAACCAATTAAATTTCCTAGTTCGTTAAAATTTACTTCGCTACCTATTTGCCAAGCTAATGCTTTGAGTAATTCTTGCATTTTTTCAGGTTTTCGAAGACCTTTTAGCATCAGAATGTCTTTATACAAATAACTATCTGAAAGTAAACGCAATATTTTTTCCTCGCCATTTTTAGTAGTAACTACTTCGGGATAATAACCAAAAACCAACCGATGTGGCAACATTCTAATTTCTTCGAGCAATCCATTCGCGTTTTTCATTTCTACAAATGACAACGGATATAATTTATGCTCAAATTTTCTGCCTGTCAATGGTTCGTTGAGTTTATTTCGCAATTCGAATGCGCTTGAACCCGTTGCAATTACTTGAATTTCTGGAATGTGATCTGTAATTAGTTTTAGCTTACTGCTTATATTATCGATTTTTTGAGCCTCAGCGATAACAACAAATTTATTATTACCAAAAAAAGATTTTAATCGAGTTGCTGTTGCATTTTCAAAAATCAACGAAACATCTGCATTTTCGGCATCTAACCACAAAACGTTTTCTTGATTTTTTAATAATGTTTTAAGTAATGT
>JAYVBR010000391.1:0-2716 GCA_043750395.1 Bacteroidota bacterium
TTTTCTTAAAATTTCTTGGGACGAATTGACAGGTGCTGTTTGTAAATCAATTTTTGAAACAATATTCATCGCATTTAATTTGGGTTCGATAATCACTTCGTCTAATTTGTAACTATCTACTTCTAATATAATTATAACTTTTTTTGCAAGAACTTTATGTGTTGTTTTTTTAAAACCAAATGCCGAAACTTGTAAAACATCTCCTATAAATGTATTTAAAATCTGAAAATTACCAAACTCATCAGTATGAACGTGCGTATTTGATTTTAAATTCAAAATATGAACATTTTCAATTGGTAAACCAAATTCGTCTTGGATAACGCCAGATATATTTTGCGAAAAAACCGTTGAAAATACAAAGAAACAGAATAAAAAAAGTTTGTTTTTCATCAAAAATAAAATTAGTTTAGCATACAAAATTAGTAAAAATTAAAAAAACCCAACCATCCAAGACGATTGGGCTTTTCAACATCATCGTGCTGATACTAACCAAATATAAGCACAATTAACAACAAAAAATAAAAACAAATAAAACAAATATAAAATCCGTTCAATTTATATTTACGAAAATAAAGAAAGTTTGGTTTGAAATTTGTAAAAATTTTTTATTAAAGATCCATAAATAAAATGGTAGATTTATGATGTTATGATATTGAATCCAAGTAGGTATTGGGTTGTATTGGCTTTTTAAGTACTGCTTATCCTAAAATTTAAAAAATTTTTTGTAGTAAAAGTAAATTAAAAGTGACTCCAAACCCCTTGTATTTAATTGTTGATACTAAAACGCAACTACTTGAAAATCAGTAATGCTAATTTTGATAAATTTGTTGATAAGTTGGAATAGAATTAAACAACTTTATTTTGGTATTTGTATAAAATGTTGTAATCCAAAATAGGAATTTTAAAACCTAATTTAGTTTGTAGTTTTTTTCTAAAAGTTATGCGTTAAAAATTATCTTTTATCAACAGTTTTTGATAAAAACTTATTTACAAAATTAGTTCTAATAGAGTTATCAACTGTTGTTAATAGCTATTAAAAATGTTTTAAAATCAACTGATTAATAAAAAAAACACTGTTGATAAGTAGTTATAAAAACTTAAAACTACAACTTTATCAAAAAAAACAAAAAGTTATTATAGCTATCAACAAGCTATAATCACCAAAAAAAGATTTTTTAAATTTTATTTTTTTTGTTGTTATATATAATAATTGTTCACAAGTTAAAAACTCAAAATATAAGTATTTTAAAAGCTTCTTCTAAATTATGGAGCTGTTATATGGTTTTATAAATTTAAATCATAACCAATCACTAAATAAAAAAACTATATAAAAAAAGCCCAATCATAGATTTGATAGGGCTTTTCAACATCATCGTGCAAATACTAACCAAATATAAGCACAATTAACAACAAAAAATAAAAATAAATAAAAACAAGTATAAAAACCGTTCTATTTTTATTTACGAAAATAAAGAAGGTTTGGTTTGATTTTTTTAAATAAATCATTTTCAATAAATAAAATAAACACTTTGTTTATTTAAGATAAAAAAGTATAAATTTGTATCATAACCAAAACTTATGACACAAGAAGAATTATTACCATTACTGCGCAAGCAAGATAGTAAAGCATTTACAGTTGTTTATGATTGTTATGCAAAAAGTTTGTTTGCTGTGATTCAAAATCTTATCAAAAATAAAGAAGAATCTGAAGATGTTTTGCAAGACGTTTTTGTAAAAATATGGAAAAACATTGATTCTTACAACGATTCAAAAGGGCGATTTTATACATGGATACTTAATATTGCTAGAAATGCCGCGATTGATAAATTACGTTCAAAAGGTTTTTCTAACCATCAAAAAAACCTATCTACCGATAATTTCGTAAATCTGATAGATGACAGCCAACATTTGACTCATAAAATTGATAGTATTGGCATTCAAGAATTTGTAAAAAAACTAAAACCAAAATGTATTGCAATAATCGATTTGTTGTTTTTTAAGGGTTTTACACAACAAGAAACCGCAGACGAGCTGGACATTCCGCTTGGCACGGTGAAAACTCAAAATCGTAATTGTATTAATGATTTAAGACATTTTTTGAAACTATAATGGATACAAAACAATATATCGACACCGGAATTTTGGAACTATATGTGTATGGTTTGCTCGACGAAACCGAAAATACCGCTATTGCCACTTTAGCCATAGAGCAGAACGAAATTAAGAATGAAATTTTAGCCATCGAAAAAGCTATTATTAGCCTTTCTAGTAGTTTTTCGCCATTTTTGTCTGTTGAAAATTTTGAGAAAATCAAAATTAAATTAGCCTTAAAACACCAAAAACAGCCAAATTTGCAACACATAAGTTATTGGAAAACATATTCCGGTTGGGCCGCTGCAATTGCGATGCTTTTGGGTGGTGGTTATATATATGATTTGCAAAAAGACACAAAAAATCAGCTTGTAAGCGAAGTTGCAGCAAAAACACAACTCCAAAAAAACTTGAATTTGATCGAAAACAAAAATCAAAAAACATTGGCTGATTTGGCTACTATTCGTGATATCAAAAACACTATTATTGTGCTTGGAGGTCAAGCGATTGCGCCAACTTCTTTTGCAAAAATATATTGGAATCAAGAAACTCAAACCGTTTTTGTTGATGCAGCGGGATTACCAAAACCGCCTTCCGGGATGGTATATCAAGTTTGGAGTTTGAA
>JAYVBR010000392.1:0-6312 GCA_043750395.1 Bacteroidota bacterium
AGCATTTTTTCGGGTTTTAATGCGGTGTAAAAAAATGATAGTGTAACAACCGAAAAAATTAAAAATATTGAGAAAAACAGTTTATTTTTTAAAATAAAATTCATTGTGTTTTTTTATGCAAATTTACTAGTTCGATTTAATTTATTTCCATTAAACAAAACTTAAATAACGCTAAATTCAAGTTAAATTAAAGATAATACAAAATTGTTTGGTATTTTTGATAAAAATTAACCATTTATGAAAAAGATTACTTTACTAATTGTTTTATTATTAACATTTATATCGAATGCACAATATACAAAATCTGCCCTTTGGATACAAGATTTAGAATCCAAAAAAACAGGCCCATTTACTATTGATGAATTAAAATCAGAATTCGATAAATACTGGAAAACTCACGATAAAGACCAAAAAGGAAGTGGATTTAAACCATTTATGCGTTGGGAAAATCATTGGCGAGATTTGGCTAACCCGCAAGGATATATAATTTCTCCAGCAGAAATGTGGACAGCTTTCAATCAGAAAAACTCTAGAAAACTCAATAGAAGTGCTTCAGCATTTAGTTTACCAATAAGCAATTGGCAGCCTGTTGGACCATTTACTATCACAGGAACAGGTTCTTGGTCAACAGGTCAAGGTCGGGTTAATGTTGTTTACGAAGATCCAACCAACCCGAACACGTTATATATAGGTACACCTGCGGGTGGAATCTGGAAATCGACAACTGGTGGCAACAATTGGACAGCATTATCTGATAATTTGCCACAAATTGGAGTTTCAGGAATTGCAGTTGATCCAAATGATACAAACATAATTTATATATCTACTGGTGATTGCGACGGCGGCGACAGTTATTCAATAGGAGTTTTAAAATCGACAGATGCTGGTTTGACTTGGAACACAACTGGATTGACTTTTACCGATACACAATCTTCATCGGGAGATATTATCATTAATCCAACCGATTCTAATATGATTTGGGTTGCAACATCAGTTGGAATTTTTAAATCGACTAATGCAGGTGTAAATTTCACAAATGTTAAAAGCGGCGATTTTTCTCAAGGAAGATTGAGATTAAAACCTAATAATCCAACAATATTATACGCTGTTTCCAAAAACAGGTTTTATAAATCTACCAATTCTGGCTCAACATTTACAACAATAACCACTGGTTTGCCAACTTCGTCAGACAGACTACTTATGGACGTTACAGCAGCTGACTCAAATATTGTTTATATTTTAAGTTCTAAAACTGATGCAACTTTTCAAGGTGTTTATAAATCTATTGATTCAGGATTAACTTTTGCTAAAACAGCAAATACTACAAATGTTTTTGAATCAAATCAATCAGGTTATGATTTAGGTTTTGCAGTTTCGCAAACCAATGCTAACGAGTTGTATACTGGTTGTTTGAATATTTGGCGTTCACTAAACGGTGGAACATCATTTACCAAAAGGAACTTTTGGGATAATCCATCAAGTTCAAAATATACGCACGCTGATATCCATTATTTAAGATTTTTTGGGAATAATTTTTATTGCGGTAGCGATGGAGGCGTTTTTAAATCTACAACTGCTGGAACTTTAACCAATTTTACCAACTTAACAGCAACAGCTCAAATAGGTCAGTTTTATAAAATAGCCGTTTCTAAACAATCAGCATCCAAAATGGTAGGCGGTTTGCAAGACAACGGCGGTCACGCATATAGTAACAATACTTGGAAAAATTATTATGGTGCAGACGGAATGGATACCGCTGTTGATCCAAACAACAGTAATAAATTTTATGGTTTTATTCAGTTTGGCTCATCGATGCACATTACCAACAATGCAGGTAGTTCATCGGCTGGATCAGTTGGTTCGCCAGGTGGAATAGAAGGGAATTGGGTTACACCATTGGTTACAAATTCTATTGGAGAAGTTTATTCAGGGTTTAATGAACTTTTTAAAATTTCTAATGGTCAATGGGTACAACAAAATATTAATTCTTTTGGAGCAGGAAATATTGATTTAATAATGATTGATCCAAGCAATAACAACACTATTTATGTTGTAATTAATAATCAATTGTTTAAAAGTAACAACAAGGGTCTAAATTTTAATTTGTTATATGAAGCCAATAATATTATTAGATCAATAGAGGTTCATTCGACAAATAGTTCTATTTTGTATTTAACAACTCAAGGAACTTCAGGTCAGGTTTATAAATCTATAAACAACGGTTTAACATTTTTAGATATTAGCCAAGGATTGCCAAATATTGGTAAAAACATAATTGTACATCAAGGTCGAAATTCTATAAATCCATTGTATTTAGGGACAAGTCTTGGTGTTTATTATCGCGATGATTCAATGTCTCAATGGGAACCATTTGATACTAATTTACCAAACGTTTCTATAACCGATTTAGATATTAATCTCGAAGATAAAAAAATTACAGCTGCAACATATGGTCGTGGAATTTGGCAATCAAATATTGTATTGGAGTTACCTTCTTATGATATCAAAATCAATGAAATTATTAGTCCATCAATCGGCAATAACGAGTGTACTGTGGGTACTAATCCAAAAATTATTTTAAAAAATGATGGTTTAAATACAATTAATAACATAACAGTTAATTATTCTTTTAATTCTATTGTAAACTCATATTCTTGGAGTGGAGTGCTTCTTGCAAATGATAATGTTACTATAAATTTGCCAGAAATTATACTAGACAATGGCAATTATCAATTTTCAGTTGAAGCAATTACCCCTAACGATAGTGTGCTAACCAACAATATTTTGACTAATAATGTAGCTGTTAATAATGCTGGGGTTTATGGTCAAGTAAATACATTCGAGAATCAATCTGATAGTTTGTTGACTTCTGATGCTTTTGGTATTGAATCTTCTTGGAAAAAAGGCATTTGTACGACAGGTGTTTTAAATACTGGAATTAATAATGTTTACACTACCAATTTCGATAATAACTACGAAAACGAAAAAAAATCATTCTTAAATACAGGTTGTTACGATTTTACCCAAGTTATAAATCCAGTTATGAAATTCAAAATGGCTTTCGATTTACAAGAAAATTTCGATATTTTATATGTACAATATTCGATTGATTCAGGTTTAAAATGGTATAAACTTGGATCGAAAAACCCAACATGGTATAATTCAGACAGGAGTGCAATAGCTTCACAAAATGATTGTTATAATTGTATTGGAGGTCAATGGACAGGTACTAACACAATGTTGATGGAATATGTTAATTCGCTTGGTGAGTTTGTGAGTTTTAATAATGTTCAATTCAGATTTGTTTTCCATTCTGACGATGCATCAAATGCTAAAGGTGTTGTTATTGACGATTTTGTAGTAGAAGGAACATCTATTCTTGCAACCGATAAATTCGAATTAAACAAGGTATCAATTTATCCAAATCCTTCAACAGATATTTTTAATGTTTCTCTTGGTGATATTACTCCAAAATCAATTGAAGTTTATGATGTTTCAGGAAAAATAATATTTTCTCAAAAAGATTTCCAAAATATAGGTAACGAAATTCCATTAAACTTGAGCAATGCATCAAATGGAATCTATTTTGTAAAAATCGCAACCGAAGACCAAACAGTAACCAAAAGAATTATTAAAAATTAAATAAACTATTAATTAGCTAATGAAAATTATAACCAATAAAAAAATATTTTTAGCAAGTATTTTATTAAGTGCCACATTGTCAAATGCACAAAAAAAATCAGAGCCTGGAATCAATGTTAATTTTATGGATCAAACCATAAAACCGTCAGACGATTTTTTTAAATTCGTAAATGGAACTTGGCTCAAAAACACAGAAATTCCTGGAGACAGAATTCGTTGGGGAAGTTTTGACGAATTGCGCAAAAAAACCGATATCGATGCAATGGCAATTTTAAAAGATGCTGGTAAAAACACATTGTATAAATCAAATACAGACCAAGGAAAAGCAGTAAATCTATTCAAGTCTATACTTGACACAATTGGCAGAAATAAAGCTGGTATTAATCCAATAAAACCATATTTAACTAAAGTTAATGCTGTGAAAAACGTTACCGATTTACAAAATCTGATGATGGAAATGCAACCCGAAGGCGGCATTGGTTTTTTCGGATTTTATATTGGCGCAGATGCAAAAGACAGCAACAAAAATGTTTTATATCTTGGACCTGGAGGACTTGGACTTCCTGATCGTGATTATTATGTATCTGACGATAAAGATTCTAAAGAAAAACGCGAAAAATATGTAACTCATGTTTCAAAAATGTTACAATTCATTGGAGATTCTAAAGATGTTGCTGCTGCAAATGCCAAAAAAATTCTAGCATTCGAAACATCAATGTCGCAACCTAGATTTGACAGAGTCGAAGCTCGCGATGACCGAAAATCATACAATCCGATGACAATTGCCGAAATCCAGAAAATGGTTCCAGCAATTAAATGGGACATATTTATGAAAACCGTAGGATTTAATTCTGTAACCAATATTATTGTTTCTGAACCAAAATACATGCAAGCTTTGCAAACAATTTTAGCATCTAACAATATCGAAGACTGGAAAAATTATATGCGTTGGAGTTTATTAAATGGTTCCTCAAACTCATTAACCACCGATATTGAAACTGCCAATTGGGACTTTTATAGCAAAACTCTTGGTGGAGCAATCAAACAAAGAGCCAGAGACGAGAGAGCATTACAATCTGTAAACGGAAATATTGGAGAAGCCTTAGGTAAACTTTATGTAGAGAAAAAATTTCCTGTCGAAGCTAAAAAGAAAGCCAACGATATGATTACTAACGTAATTAAAGCTTATGGAGCAAGAATCAAAAATCTATCTTGGATGAGTGCCGAAACAAAAATCAAGGCCCAAGAAAAATTAAATAAATTAACAGTAAAAATTGGTTATCCTGACAAATGGAAGGATTATTCAGCATTGGTAATTCAAAGTCCTAAAGAAGGCGGAAGCTATTTTCAAAATGATGTTAACATCTCTAAATGGAGATTTCAAAAAGGCCTAGATAAATTAAACAAACCAGTCGATAAAACCGAATGGGGAATGTCGCCACAAACCGTAAACGCTTACTACAATCCATCGTACAACGAAATAGTATTTCCAGCAGCAATTTTACAACCACCGTTTTACAATTATCAAGCCGACGAAGCTATTAATTATGGTGGAATCGGAGCAGTAATTGGTCACGAAATATCTCACGGTTTTGACGATTCTGGCGCAAGATACAACGCTGACGGAAATCTTATCGATTGGTGGACAACAGACGATTTAACGAAATTCAATGCGTTAACTGGTTCACTAGCAGACCAATATTCGGCTCTGCAACCTTTGCCTGGAACTTTCGTTGACGGAAAATTTACTTTAGGCGAGAACATTGGCGATCTTGGTGGCGTTAACTCAGCATATGATGGTTTGAAGTTATATTTAGGCAACAAAAAAATGCCTTTAATTGACGGTTACACACCAGAACAACGTTTCTTTATTTCGTGGTCAACTGTTTGGAGATCTAAATCTCGTGACGAGGCTTTAAAAAACCAAGTAAAAACAGACCCGCATTCGCCAGGAATGTATCGTGCTTATGTGCCATTGCAAAATGTTGATACTTTTTATGAAGCTTTTGGAATAAAAGAAAATGACAAAATGTATATCGCTCCAGAAAAACGAGTAAGAATTTGGTAAAATAATTAACAAAAAATAAAAACCCTAAATTTAAATTAGGGTTTTTTTATGTTTAGTTGAAATTGAACCATTCAGAAATTCTTATTATTCTATATTTTATATTGTCACATCAAATGCAGTCGAAATGTATATAATACCATTTATATGTTTAAAATAGCCCAATAAACTTTTTCTTTTTCGCCAATCTTACTTCAAAAAAATTTTCCGTAACAAAGGCTATGCAATATTTTTTTTCATTGCCTTGACAAAAAATAATTAAGTTTCTTTAGACTATTTTAAACGTATAAATGGTATAAAATCGCTTTATTCTATTAATAACAGCATTTGTTCAAAATTAATAATTTCCGTTTTGTTGTCATTCCGACGAAGGAGGAATCTCAGTTATGGTGCTCAACTATGCCAAGATTTTTCCTTCGTCAGAATAACAAATGTTGTTATTGATAAAATTAAGCCATAAAAACACAAAAAACCCGAACAAATATGCTCGGGTTTCTCAAATCTCAAATCTAAATTAGTTAATCGAAAATCAACAATCTAGTATCTGTAATATTCTGGTTTGAATGGTCCATCAACGCCAACACCAATATAATCTGCTTGGTCTT
>JAYVBR010000393.1:0-2707 GCA_043750395.1 Bacteroidota bacterium
AGCAAAACCAATTGGTAGTTGGTTCACAAGCCAGAATCTTATATGCTGACACTGAAGGTCGAATGAAAATTGCCGAAGCTTTCAATCAAGCAATTGCAATAAACGAAATTGGAATGGTAATTTTAGGTCGCGACCACCATGATGTTTCAGGCACCGACTCGCCTTATCGTGAAACTTCGAATATTTATGACGGCTCAAAATTTACTGCCGATATGGCGATTCAAAACGTAATTGGCGACAGTTTTCGTGGTGCCACGTGGGTTTCTATTCACAATGGCGGTGGCGTGGGTTGGGGCGAAGTCATTAATGGCGGATTTGGAATGCTTCTTGATGGTTCCGACGATGCTTCACGCAGGCTAAAATCAATGCTTTTTTGGGATGTCAATAACGGAATTTCACGCAGAAATTGGGCTAGAAACGAAGGTGCAATTTTCGCTATAAAACGTGCTATGGAAACCGAACCTTTATTGAAAGTTACAATTCCTAACTTGGTTGATGATGATTTGATTGACGGGATTCATAATTAATAGAGATACATTTAGATTTTTATAACATATCAAAGTTTTCATTATAAAATTATTTTAAGAATTTTGTCTTAAACCCAGATTATGCATTAGAAATCTATAACAAGTTGAAACTATTCCGAAATCTGTCAGTTAATCCTTTTTCTGATATTGAAATATAAGGTTCTGTTCTTGAATAATCTTGGTATTTCAAACCCTATATTTTATTGAAATAAAACTTCTTTTTGTCGTTGAACCAGAGCCTGAAAATGCGAACTGGCGAAGCAATGACAAATCAACATATAAATTATGAAAAACCACAACTTTTTAGAACATAACCAAATATAATATCCTTCATCAAAAAAAGTCCGTGATTACCATATTTTATAGTATTTTCAACTTTCATTACGAAATCTATTTGCTTAATTTGGGTTAAAGTTTGTCAATATTATACCATTTACACTTATAAATGGTTTTATATTAAAAAAAATCCTGCTTCTAAAAAAGAAGCAGGATAAAAAATAGTTAAAAAAACTACTACCCTTAAAAAACTATTTTCTTACTAACAATTTTATTATCGATTGTTTTAATTTTTACGATTAAAATTTGTTGCGCAATATTCAAGTTATCAAAACTCACTTTTCTGGTTCCCCCTTCGGAGGCTAGGGGACTTTTGTTTTCGGCAATCAATCGACCACGAATGTCATATATCTGAACTTCTTTTAATTCTGTATTGGTGCTAACTATATTAATGTTTTGGTTGTTTTTATAAACAATTACATCATTATTAGATAATTCGAAATTGGTGTTTGTCAAATTGATGTTGGTGTACCTCAACAAAAATCTATCATTGAAATCGCCAATTGCTGTTGTGAAATTATAATCGCTATTTTTTAAATTATGAACTGTATTGGTCAAGTTATCTTGAATATAAATATTGGTCGATTCTTCGTTTAAAATCCCTTCAACTTGGTCTATCGAAATCTTAAAATCGCCTGCAACCGAGCTAAAATAACCCAACTTGACCAGATCTGAATCTTGAAAATTGCCTCTCGATTGAATTTTGTACAAATCAGAATCTTGGTTGTTCAAGTACGAATAGAAATTGATATAATTGCTGGTTTTGGAATACAAACCATCATAACCTTTGTCGAAATCTAAAGTCGAGTTAGGCAGGTAGCCCAACAATTGCTGACTAAACGTTCCCAAATTGTTTTCTAAATTCAACCACAATCTGTCTTTAATTGGTTGGTCGTTGCTAGAATTGGTAGCCAAAACGGTCGGGTTTGCACTTCTAAAAAACTGGTCGTTATTACCCAAAACCCGCATTGTGTTATTGAAAACTGCTGGATTATTGGCATTGGCTTTAACGAAAAAACCTTGTCCCGAAGCTATTTTTCCTGTTGGAATTGAGGTTGCGCCAGCGGTCAATGCTGCTCTTGTACCTACTCCACCCAAAAGATTATAAATCGCATAATCATCGGAATTGTAATTGGCTGGAAAAATTCCAGGATTTGCTGCCGATAAGTCGCCCACGTGGGTCCAAAAATACAACGTTCCTGAAATATTTGCCAAGTTGGTGTTTATAAAATTATCAGCATCAATTGCCGATGGATATGGATTGCCTATCAAGTTGTAATTGCCTCCTGGATAATTCATTGGACTCAAAATTAGCGGAATACCAATGTTTCCATTATTCGGAATTCCGTCAAATGTCACGTTGGTTGTTACAGTTGGCGCAAAAACCACGCTTGCTGTTGGAGCCATAATTGCATAACCTTTGGCTGGCACAAGAACAGTTGTTGGCGTTATTGCTGTCCATTGGTCGCCGTTGTCGTCGTAACCATCAACAGGTGCATCGTCGTTGTAATTTTCTGGACTGTACTTATAGGCAGATGTCAATCGCCAATTGGCAAATGGCACATTCAAAACAGGCATTGTCATTGCAGGATTAGAAACTGGTGTTGACCAATATTCATAGTCGAATTTTTCGTAGGGCGTTGTAGTTCGGTTGTATAAAATATTTCCTGTATTGGCTATTGTACTGTTTTTTTGAAGCAAACTGGTGTTGTTGTCAAATGTCATTGTACCTGTGCCTTGAACGTCGAGATTGTTCTCTAAAACCAAGTTGGCATTATTACTTATAGTAACATTTATTCCATAATTAACCTGACAAGAACAACCCAATAAATCGCTAGAAATAT
>JAYVBR010000394.1:0-14063 GCA_043750395.1 Bacteroidota bacterium
CGGTTGGTATAAATTTAGGTGTGAAATTTGGGTTTTAAAAAAACATAAATCTTAAAAAATAATCAAATGAAAAATACAACTCAAAAACTTTTATTATTGTCATTAATTATGACTTTGTTTTCGTGTGTAAAAAACGACGAACCAACACCACCAACAATTGTTTATATCGAAGAAAAACCAGTAAAAAATTATCTTGCAGCTGCTGGTTTTACTGTTTTATCATCGCAAATATCGATTACAACATTCGAAAAAGGATTTAGTTTTATTCCAAAAGTAACAGGGAACTACAATAAATTAGTTACTAAATTTCCAATAAATACTGGGATTAGTTCTTACAGACTTTGGGACAATGCGACAGGTTTAGAAATACAATCGAGGTATATTGACCCTAACGCTACTGATGTTGAAAAAATTGAGAACATCAATACTTTCAAATTAATAAAAGGCAAAGAATACAGTTTTTCTTGCACAACTAAAAACTATACTAAATACACCAGACCCGATAATGCTGATGCTGTGTTTCCAATCGAAACGCCAAATTTTACTATAACCAATTCTTGCAGTTCGTTGGCAGCTGGTACATTCCCTAGTTTAACTTATAAAAATGCCTATTTTGGAAGTTGTGGGTTTTTGTTTAAACAAACGCAGTAAAAAATTAGTTAGAAGTTTTTAGTTTAAAGTTGAAGCTTACACATTAGGCTTTTAGAAAAGGTTTGTCATTATGGCAAACCTTTTTTTTACCATCAATTTGTCATTCCGAAGGAATCTCAATGCTGTTGCTCATTTTGTTTGAGATTCCTTCGGTATGACAAACTTGTAGATAGTATTTAGAATTTGCAAAACCCTGCCTTTAATCGCATAAACAAGCAACTCATCGAAAACTGGTGTAATCCGTCATTTAATTCTGCATTTCGTCCTTTGGTGGTTTTTTAAAAGAATGCTTTGTTGCAACTTTGATTATAATTTATTAATAAAAATCAAAATAATCATGAAAACAAAGATTTTTTCAACAGTTCGACTTTCAGTCTCGGGTCAAGAACACCAAAAAACAAATTACAAAGCAGTAATTAAATCAATTATTAAAACCACAATTGCAATATTTGTAATAGCAACCACAATTTTATCTTGTGCAAAAGACGATGATGTTGCCCCCGTTGGCGGAATACCATCAAAACCTTATAATTACCGCCTTATTAAAGATGAATATTCAAGTTATGTATACAATGCTTTGGGCAAATTAAGTTCTATTAAAAAAGGTTTAGATTTTTCAAATTACAGTTATGGTGCCGATGGCAAACCGATTTCAATCGAAAAAGAAGGTAACCTAAAAATATCATTTTTTTACAACATCAATGGCACTATTAGTGAAAGAATCGAATATTTAAATGGTGTAGCTTTAGCAAAAAAAACTTATGATTATGATGGTTTTTCCAATAACCTAAATGTAATTAAAAATTATTTTTGGAATGGAACCGCATTTGTTGTTAATGGCGCTGCTGGAGCTATTTTAAATTATAACAATGCAGGTAAATTGAAAAAATTTTGGAATAGTTTATTATCAAATCCTAATGAATACGAAGATTTTAGTTATGATACAAATGGAAATATGATTTCACATAAAACATATCGGTTAAAAACAGGAAGCAGCACCATATATTATTTAAATTCTGAAAAGAAATACACCTACGATGACAAAAAAAACCCTTTATATAAGTTAAATCCCCTTTTATTACCAACAGATGATATTACATTAACTAATTATTTAGATTCGGAAGCCCCTCACAACCAAACTTCTGGTATTTACGATTTTTACAACTCTGATGGAACACTATCAAGTACTTCAAATGGAATTTATAATTATGAGTACAACGAATTGGGTTATCCTACAAAAAAAACGAGTCTTGGCTCAAATATTATTTTTAAGTACGAAATATATTAATTTTAAAATCAATAAATCATGAAATCAATTATCAAAGCCACAATCGCAATCGTTGCATTAGCAACCACAATTTTTTCTTGTTCTAATGAAGACGATGCTCCAGCACCAGCACCAGTTGTTGCAGACCGATTCTTACCAATCATAAAAGAAAATGTAACCCCACTAGCCGTGCCAGACGGCGTAACAATTCCAGGAGGTTCTGGCTCAACTTGTGGAAGTGGCGTAAATCCGGGTTTATTAAGTAATGTTATCGAAATTGATAAAGAAGGAATTATTGGTAATCCATCTAAAGTAACTATCGAATTAGATTTAACCGCTACTTATGTTGGCGAAGTAATTGTAGAAATTTTTACACCATCAGGCGAATCTTGTGCATTGATAAAAAGACCAGGAACAGTAGTCGGAGGCATTTTAACAAATAATAATTGTGGTGCATTAAACGATTGCGTGAAAGGCAATAAATTAAGTTTCAACGCAACTTTTACAGATGTTGCATTACCATCAGCAGTTTTACAAACAGGCAATTATGGTCAGTTGGTTGGCGAAAATACTTTTCCGGTAACCATTCCAGTTGTGCCGCTTAATACTTTTTTTATGAATAAAAACATAAAAGGTACTTGGCGACTCAGAGTTTATGACCACAATGTTGGCGATAGAGTAACACTCAATACTTGGAAATTAAGGTTCGATGTTGGAGCGTTGAAATAAAATAATTCTTAAAAACAATTTTAAATCTTAAATAAAAATATCATGAAATCAAATTTTCAAAAAATCCAAAAAAGCGATAGCTACATTGTGAGTAAAACATTAAAAACAATATTAGCAATCGTTGCATTAGCAACCACAATTTTATCTTGCTCGAAAAGTGACGATACACCCGCTCCTGCGGTTGTTGTTCCACCAGTAGTTGCTGCTCCAGAGCAAGACCCATTGGCTGGATATTTAATAGCTTCTGGATTTAATCAGGAGACTTCAAGTTTTGTAGATGCAATTGTTACAGAGAGTGGTTTTTCGTTTATACCATTAGTTAATGGTAAAATGACTGCAATTGTTGTTAAAATTCCAGATGTTCAAACAGGTTTAAGAGTTACTATTTGGGACAAAAATTCTAAAACAGTAATCAGAACCGAAAGCATTGATGTTAGAACCGCTGCTACCGAAACTATTAAACAAATTACTGCCATAGATCTCATAAAAGAAAAAGAATATTTTATAACAATGAATTCTGCCGATCGTTATGTTCACGAAAAGACTAGCGGCAATGCAGCTGCTTATCCTTTCATTGTTGAAGATATTAAAATTACGTCGTATGGCGGATCTGTTGGAACAACACAAATATATCCAACGGTATTTAATACCGCAGTTAATTCTGGCGATTGCAGTTTTAAATTTCAGAAATAATTGTTTTAACTAAAAACGAATTTAATTTAAATTAATACTAAAAACTATTATCATGAAATCAAATTTTAAAAAACTCCAAAAAAGCGATAGCAACATTGTGAGTAAAACATTAAAAACAATAGTAGCAATAGCAATAATTGCCTTTTTAGGTTCTTGTTCAAAAAGCGAAGACGATGTGCCACAACCAGCACCAGAACAGGTATTTCCACCTTATGAATATACAGCCAATGTATATGTTGCAGGCGGTACCAATGGCAAAGCCACAATATGGAAAAATGGAATTGCAACCGATTTGGCAGATGGCACCACTGCAACCGATGTTTTTGTTTCTGGCAACGATGTATATGCTTGTGGACAAAAACAAATAATTCTAACAGGCAAAGGCAGGTATTGGAAAAATGGTGTAGCCACAACATTATCAAGTGATTATAATAGTGTGTTTGTAAACAGCATTTATGTTTCTGGCGGTGTTGTTTATTGTTGTGGTTCTGTTCAAAACGTTGCCGAAGGCACGAAAGCCTGTTATTGGAAAAACGGCGTTGCAACAATATTATCTAATTCAGCTGGTAATTCTGCCGACGATACTGCAACAGGCATTTATGTAGTGGGCAATACTACTTATGTTTGCGGAACAGTACGAGAAGGAGCATTTGACCCAATAACAAAAGTTTGGAAAATAGTTGGTGCAAACACCCCAACAGTTTCTGCTTTGAGTACAAATGCAAAAGATACTTTTGCAACCGGAATTACAGTTGTAGGTTCAGATGTTTATGTAGTTGGTCACGAACAAAATATTAACGGATCAAGCAGAAAACCAGTAGTTTTTAAAAATTCTGCTAAAAGTTATTTGCCTTTTTCGGCCAGTGCTGTCGAGGGTAATGCCAAAGATATTACTGCAAGTGGCACCGATATTTTTGTAAGCGGTTATGATTTAAACAATTTGGCATCTTCAAACTCTTATTTCTGGAAAAATGGAGTTGCTACCAACTTAACTTCACCAACAACCGAGTTCAATTCTAGAGATCACTCTTGGGCGCCAACAGGAATTACAGTTTTTAATGGCGCTGTTTACCAATCTGCCCAAGATGGTTATCTAGGAAACTATAATGCGATGTTTCTTGTTGGTTCAAGACCCGTTTATTTGACCAATAGCGAGACTATTAAATCGTTTGCTAATGCCATTTTTGTGACGCCACTTTAAACTTTTTATTTATTAAATTTAAACAACAATATCATGAAATCAAAAATTATTACACCAGTTAGCCTTTTAGGAACATATCTCAAATACCAAAAAAACAAACTACAAAGCTTGAGTAAAAACTTAAAAACAATTTTCGTTTTAGCAATTATATCAATTTTAAGTTCTTGCTCTAAAAGTGACTCGCCTGCAGAGTTGCCTTTGCCAACGCCAGTTGTTGCAGAACCACAAACTTTTACAACTTTTGTAGAAGGACTACCAGCATTACCGGCATCAACAAATTCAGAATATACTGGAATTGTGTATTCGCCACTAACTAAAAATCTGTATATATCTTCTTACATAGCTACCAGTGGTGTGGATAGCAACGGATACAAAATTTTGCAACTAAACACCGAAACCAAACAATATGCAACGGTTTATAACAGCCCTACCACAACAAATTATGGTCATGCTAATATCCTCAGGATATTTGGGAATAGTATTTATGTGCCAATATGGGATTACAATAACGGAAAATTAGTACGACTAGACGGAATTGGAACTAACACTTTATCGTTAGGAAACACTATAAATTTACCACAGAAAGGCATTTATGATATTGCAATTGCTGATAAAATGTATTTACTTGATTTTTGGGTACATAAAGTTTACAGAGGCGATAGTCCAAATTTTACTAATGTAACAGATTTTAGCGTGGATCTAGGTGCAACTTTCAATTCATCAATACTCTATACCACCAAAAACAGCACGCCTTACCTAATTCAAGGATCACGAGGTGGTTTGGTTTCGGCCTATAACCCACTTACTGGTGCATTCATTCGTTCAGTTAATGTTCCAACAGGAACAAGTATTGGCAATTCAAATTCAGGAAATTTAGAAAGAGACAGCCAAAACCGTATTTACAGCATGACTACAGGTTCAATAGTTCGATATTCAGCCGATTTACTAACCCGTGAAGTTTTTGACATTAACCCAGCAAATGGTTTTGATGGTCGTCAGTTTGCTATTGCAGAAGAAGGCAACAAAATTCGTATTTATTATGTTCGAGGAACTACAGTTAGTACTATGACTATCACTAATTAAATACATTTAAAAAACAAAAATCATGAAACTGAAAGTTCACGAAAACAGAAAAAACAAACTGCAAAGCTTGTGTAAAAACTTAAAAACAATTTTTGTTTTAGCTTTTGTAGTTATTGTATCATCTTGTTCTAAAAGTGATGATATGTTAACGCAGGAAACAGTAGCACAAAAATATCGAATTAAAGAAATAATTAAAAATGGTTCATATACAATATTCTGCACCTATAATAACCGAAATCAAATTACAAAAATTGCCTATAGTGATCAAAATTATACTGAAAACTATGAATATAATAGTAATGGTTATTTAACACGTTTTGAAGGGAAAGATGATTCTCCAAGTTCGTCAAGTTTCAATCAAGTTACTACCTACACCAATGACAATCAGGGTAAAGTGTTATCATCTATTAAATTATTTTCTTCAAACTTTAAAATTAAAACCGAAAACACCTACACTAATAGTTTTTTAACAGAAACCAACACTTTTGAGCGTAATAGTACAGATACAGAATGGGTTCCATCAGACAAAACAGTGTACAATAACAATTCCAGTGGTTTTCCTGTTTCTAGTATTAATACGAGATATAATCCTGTAACTTTATTATGGGCTTTATATCTTGGAAGTAATACTACATACAATAGCTCAAATTTAGTAATTTTAAAAACTAGCTATAGTAACAATAGTGCAGAAACTAAAACTATTAATGAATATGATGCCTTTGGTTCTAACATTACAAAACAGATTTTTGTTAAAACCATTACAAACCCAACTTTTATAAAAATTTACGATGGAGCATTTACCAAAGACAATGTTAAACCAGTTGTACAAGATTACATGCAAGTAGTTTTACCTGGTGTAAAAAACCCAAATTCTTTGTTTACTACTTTTTTAGATAAGAACAGTAAAGTCTCAAGGTTCGGTGAAGATGATGGTGTTTTAAATTCTACAACAACTGACAATTATACTTACGAGTACAATAAAGACGGCTATGTTACCAAAACTTTTAATAACGTTATACTAAAAACTACTTATGTTTTAGAATTAGCCAATTAACAATTTATCTTATTTCCATAAATTAAATAATAACTTAAAAAATAAATATTATGAAACTGAAAGTTTATGAATACCAAAAAAACAAACTACAAAACTTGAATATAAACCTAAAAACAATTTTCGTTTTAGCTTTTATAGTTATTTTAGCATCGTGCTCTAAAGATGATCCTGCACCAGCAGTTACTCCGACACCTCTTGTTGTTGTTATTCCTCCATCGGTTGCATTTGAAGGGGCGAATACAACAGTGTTAAATATTCCAGATCGTACAAGCGGTATAGGTGGAGCATTCGGCATTGCTGAGAGCACTATAAATTTAACACAAACAGGTAATATTGGCAACCCTAACAAAGTTACTTTAGAAATTGATATGGAAGCCAATTGGATTGGAGAATTAGTCATTCAATTAATAGCACCTAGTGGTGAATCTACAGCAATTATAAAAAGAATAGGAATCACCGCCGATGTGGGAAGTCAAGGCGATGGTTCGGATTTTAAAACAGGACAAAAACTATCTTTTAATGCAGGTTTTTCGACTGTTATGCCTTATGCTTCATTAGCCAATTCAGGTTTTATACCAACGGGTAACTACGATACTGTTTTTGGTTTGCCAGTATTCACTAATGTAACTACTAATATACCAGAAATTAAATTGGCAACTTTTTTGAATAATAAAAATATACAAGGTAATTGGAAACTGAAAATTTATGATTGTGAAACTATGGATACAAACAAGTTAAATAGTTGGAAAATTAAATTTGATACTGGTGCTTTGAAATAAAATAATTCTTAAAAACAATTTTAAACATTAAATAAAATAATCATGAAAAATCTAAAAACAATTTTAGCAATCTTTACATTAGCAACTACAATTTTATCGTGTTCTAAAGATCAACCATCACCTGCTCCTACGATTGTTGTACCGCCTGTTGCAGTAGTCGTGCCACCATCGGTTGCTTCGACACACAGTAATGAAAATGTTTTGATCGTACCAGATGGAAGCTCATCAACAGGAATAGGAGGAGTTCCTGGTACTGCAACAAGCATAATTACAGTCAACAAATCTGGTATTATTGGAAATCCAGCAAAAGTAAGTATAGAAATTAATTTGGAAGGAAATTGGTGCGGAGAAGTCGTAGTTGAACTAATTTCACCATCAGGATTATCAGTTGGATTGATTAAAAGAATGAAGGTTACAGGAGTAGCTGGTACTAATTTTACTGGCGATGGTAGCAATTTTGATGGTAACAATACGCTAACCTTTAACTCATTATCTACAATACAATTACCATTTAATGCACTTGACGCCAGTTCTGCTTTCGTATCTGGAAATTATGCAACAACGGGTTCAAACAGTGCAACTTTAGAGCCGATAAATGTACTTATGACGCCACTAAATACTTTTTTTCAAGATAAAAATATTGAAGGCAATTGGAAATTGAAAATTTACGATATGGTGCAAACTGACCTTAATAAACTTATTTCTTGGAGAATTAAGTTCGATACTGGTGCATTGAAATAAAATATAAATATTTATGAAAAACCTAATCTATAAATCAGCAATAATTTTAATATTATTAACAACAAGCTGCAAACAAAAAACCGATGTTGAAAAAGCATTAGATATCGAAATGCCAGAACAAGGCGACAACACCAGCACCGATTATACGGTTCCGTTAGAATTTTCGATTAACGGCATGGCAAAAAAAGGCAGCATGTTGGTTACAAGCCAAGCCAACCCATACTTCTGTGCCGATAAATCTCGTGGTGGTGCATTGGGTTACATCACTTATTTAGATACTAAATTTAGTTTTTCTATTACCAATTTTAAACCCGAAGGTGGCACTTTTGACAGTTATGATTTTGCAAAACCCAATTGCGATAAAATGACCATTAGCGCAATAATTGACACTTTGGGCAACCAATATGCCAATTCTGGTGGTTCGTTATCACTTTCTGGTAATAAATATACTTTAAAACACGACGATTTAATCTTTAGAAATGGTCCAGGCAACCCCGATAAAATAATGAAAGTTTCATTGGAAGCCACTTGGTCAAGACCGTAAATTACAGATTGTAGATAACAGTTTTTAAAATAAACCATAAAAATTATAAACCAAAAAATTATGAAATCAACGATTGCTTCGCCTGTTCGCCAAAATGGCTCGGGTCACGAACACCAAAAAAATAATAGAAATATTGTGAGTAAAAACTTTTTAAATAATCCAAAAAGCAACTATTTTTTACTAATGCTAATGTTTTTTTTAAATACAAAATTAAATGCCCAAACAACAAGCATAGATGGTCCAGTTGGAAGCGAAAAATTTGGAGAAAATATATACGTTTTACCCAACGGAAATTTCGTCATTGTAGATTCTTATTATGACGATGGATCCACTCAAAACGTTGGTGCTGTTTATCTCTACAACGGTTTAACCAAACAACTCATAAGTACATTAAAAGGCGATCAAGCCAATGATAACGTTGGTTTTGGTGGTGTAACAGTATTATCAAATGGCAACTATGTTGTCAGTTCACTTCAATGGCGGTTTGGTGGTTCTTCTAGTAAAGGTGCAGTTACTTTTTGCAATGCAAACACAGGTGTCAATGGAGTAGTATCAACAACCAATTCGGTCGTTGGAAATGCCTTTTTTGATAATGTTCGTGGTGCAGTTTACGCATTGCCAAATGGAAACTATGTAATATGTAGTCCAGGTTGGGCATTTGGCAAAGGTGCCAACACATTATGTAATGGTACTTCTGGTCGAGTAGGTTTGCTAACAACCGCAACATCACTCACTGGTGCAGTCGACACAGATGGTATTGGCGGAAGCATTACCATTTTATCTGATGGAAATTATGTAGTAAATTCAACTGGCTTCCAAAATGGCAAAGGTGCGATAACTTGGTGCAGCAGTACAACAGGATTAATTGGTGTAGTTTCGACAACTAACTCACTTTATGGTCGATCAGCCAATGATTTTGTTGGTAATCATACTTATGCGCTTACCAACGGAAACTATGTAGCTTGCGTAAACGATTGGGATTTGAATGGAGGCAACAACAATATTGGTGCAGTAGTTTTATGTAGAGGTTCGGTCGCAGCCGAAGTAAATGCAACAAATGCGATGATTGGCACTAGTAGTTTTTATGGTTTAGGTAGTAGTTTTATAACCGTTTTAACCAACGGAAATTATGTAATTAATTCTGGAGGAATGTCGGCTTCAGGAGGAATTCAAGCGTTTGGAGCTGCAACTTGGTGCTCTGGATCTTTGCCAATTGGTCAAGACATTAGTAGCGGAAGCACCGTAAGCGCAAGTAATTCAATAATAGGGAATAAAACAGGAGATCGTTTAGGACAAGCCACATTTGCATTGACTAACGGAAATTATGTGGTGGCATCATCAGGTTGGGGCAACGGTAGCAACATAAATGCTGGTGCGGTAACTTGGGCAAATGGTACTCAAACCAGCAGTTTTGTAGTAAGCTCAAGCAACAGTATTGTTGGTGTAACCGCTGGCGATCGTGTTGGTGGTATTAACGAATTTGGCGTAACTAACGAAAAAGATATTGTTGTACTTTCTAACGGCAATTATGTAATCAGAGCACCGTATTGGGACAATACTGCCTCGGGATTTAGCAATGCTGGTTCTGTACGATTATGCAGCGGAACTACCCCTAGTTCTGGAGTTTTAAATTTTTCTAACTCACTTGTGGGTAGTTTTAGTAACTACAGATTGGGCGAATTTGTTACTGGATTAACTAATGGTAATTATGTTATAAGTGGCGTTTTTTCATCAACTTGGGCAAGTGGTACAACAGGAATTGTAGGTAATGTTACGGCTTCAAATTCTTTAAAAGGACCAAATAACACCCAAATAGAACAAGTTTTTGCCTTGAGTAATGGAAATTATGTTGTTCGCTCAATTTTTGATTCAGCAAACGGCAGTTTTGGTGCTGCTACTTTGTGCAATGGCAGTCAAACAAATGGAGGTCAGCTTATTAGTATAAACAATTCGCTTACTGGAAGTGCCAATCAAAATGCAGTAGTTACTACTGTCACAGCATTAACCAATGGCAAATATATTGTGTATTCGCAACAATTAAAAAACAATGCATCTGTAGAGGTTGGCGCTGTTACATTAGGTAATGGTGCAACAACATCAGCAGGAAAAAAGATAACAACTTGCAATAGTATTATAGGCGATGAAACGCATCTAATGAATAATTTTTTTGATTCTGCCTACAATTATACTTATGATTATTTAATAGCGGCATCTCGACCGAACCTTAATACTTTAGTTCAAAAAGTATTTATTTATGAAGAAAAAGCTTTAGTAATAAGCAATACAGCAAATGAATTTGCGACCGAAGAAATTCTTACATCTGGCGAGGTTAACTTTATTTCGAATTGTAAACTCTTAGCTAGCGTTATTCCAAATGGCTCTAACCCAATAACCGGAAGTACCACTGCCAAAGTTTGGTTAGAAACTGCACAACCAGCTAATTTTGTAAAACGCCATTTCGAAGTTACTCCAACTACAAATCCGTTGGCGGCAACAGGAAAAGTAACTTTGTATTTCACCCAGCAAGAATTTAACGATTTTAATGCTGTAAACGCAGTCGATTTGCCAACTTCTCAGAATGACAATGCTGGAATTGCTAATGTGCTAATTGAAAAAATAGGAGGTTCAAGTTCAAATGGAACTGGTTTGCCAAATACATATCCTGGAAGCATTTCGACAATCAATCCAACCGATTCTGATATAATTTGGGATGCAACAAATAGCCGTTGGCAAATTTCGTTTGATGTGACTGGTTTTAGCGGATTTTTTCTTAAAACTACAACTACAACTTTAAAAATTAATGATGTTGCAGTTAATTATGGAATAAGCATCTATCCAAATCCTGTTCAAGACGAATTCAAAATTTCTTTAAGCGTTCCCATAGAAATGGCAACAGCTCAATTAATTGATTTAAATGGTCGAATCATAAAAACTATAAACATCAATAATGAAGATTCAAATTTTAACATAAGCGATTTTTCAAAAGGCATTTATATTGTTAAAATTCAAAATTCTGGCATAATAAGCAATCATAAAATTATTAAAAATTAACCAGCTGGGTATAATTATGTAAAACGTTAGTTAGAGTTTTTTATTGAATAGAAACAGAACAAAACTTCTCGATATGATTTGCTATTCGAACTGACGAAAAATTATCATCAAAAACTAATTGTACACAAAGGTTTAAATTAGTAATTTATTACAATATTGAAGATAAAACGATGAACGAACCAACCAAAAAAAGAACTTTTGCCGAAAAAATTAGAGATGTTCTTATAATTTATATTTTGCCATTAATAGTAATTTGTTATGTAAATTACACCAAATGTTGGCCTTATTACGAATTAATAGATTTTTTTCACGGAACCGCTGGTCAATATAAAGGTTATGTGCGCGATGATACTATTTACTTTGATACAGTGCTTTTTTTCGCAGGAATTTATTATGGAATTCGATATTTATTTAGAAAAATATTTTAAGAAAAAACAATATGCATATTAATCTTTAATCAATAACATTATGAAAAATTTTACTTTATTAATTATGGTTACTTTTTGTAACATTAATTTTGCGCAAGAAATTAAATCATTGGTTGCACCAAACACATTATTTAACGATTCTTGCTCGAATGTTTTAATTGTGAATGTGCAAGATTTGCCTTATACTTTCACAGAAACCAATGGTGCTCAAGCAACCAACAATGCTGGTTTTATTGGCGCTTGTGGCAACGCTATGAACGATGGCGAATGGTTTAGGGTTTATGGAACTGGTGGCAAGTTAACCATTAATCTAACAAATATTTCACCAACTTATGACCCACAAATTGCTGTTTTTTCGGGTTCTTGCTCCAATTTAGTTTGTGTTGCAACCGAAGATGCAGGCAATAATGGCGGCAATGAAACCATTAGTTTCTTAACCACAAGATTTGAACCTTACTATGTAAACATTGGTCATTATAGCGATATTGTAGATTTGCCCGAAGGCAATTTTACCATAAATATTGTTCAAGCATTTGGAAATGACGATTGTGCTTCGGCTTATAACATTGATGGAGGTTTTGTAAATTATTCATTCAATTATACAGAAACATTAGGAAATCAAGCTACTAATAACGCTGGGTTTGTAACTGCCTGTGGGCAAGGCACTAACGATGGCGAATGGTTCAAGTTTACTGGAACTGGCAAAAGTATGTTTATTGAATTGCAAAATGTAGCCGCTAATTATGATCCACGATTGAGCGTTTATTCAGGAAGTTGCGCTAATTTTACCTGTATAGAAAACGCAGATACAGGAATTTCTGGACAAAATGAAAGATTGTTAATTCCAACAACTATTGGTGTTGTTTATTACATAAATATTGGATATTATAGTCCTAATAATGATTTTCTAGAAGGCAATTTTAATTTGTTTATTAATTCCAGATTGCCCAATGATGAATGCACAACACCAAAACTAATAACCACTTTACCATTTGATTATACCGAAAATGAAAGCTTTTTGGTCAGACAAAGTAATATAGTTAGTTGTAATGGTACAAATAAATTCGACCATTGGTTTAAAATCACTGGCGATGGTAATTTTAAAAATATTTCACTTACAGAAATTGACCAAGATTTTAATGTTGAATTACTAGTTTATACTGGGACTTGTGACAACCTGACTTGTTATTATCTTGCTGATAATGGGTCAATTGGAGTTTCAGAATTTCTGACAATACCGACCATACTAGGACAGGAATATTTAATTAGTGTCAGCAATTCCATATTAACAAATTTTTCACAAGGCAATTTTAGAATTCAGGTTGAAAATGTTCCATTAAGTAATAAAGATTTCGAAAAAGATGCTATAAAAATCATTTTTGTACCAAATCCATCAAAAGGCGAATTTAAAATCGAAACTCAACAAGAAATTAAATTCGTAACTGCATTTGACTTACTGGGAAAAGAAATTAAATTAACCAATAATGGCGATAATTTATTCTCGATTAATAATCAAGTTTCTGGAATTTATTTTATAAAAGTCGCTTTCGCAAATGGAACTCAAACTACTCAAAAATTAATTATTCAATAAGTTTAAACCACTTCAATATTATATTTCCAAAAAGTTTGATTAATAATTAATGTTTTTTAATCATTCGTCCTTTTAAAACGTCGTTCGTCCATTTGGTGTTTTAAAAAGTATTTTTTATTTGCAAATTTGTTTAATAATTTAAAATAAACAACAACTATGAAAATATTTATCAAAACACTATTATTAGTAATATCACTTGTTTTAATTTCTTGTGCCAAAGATGACGAAATCCCAGCAAATGTACCTGTAGC
>JAYVBR010000395.1:0-2690 GCA_043750395.1 Bacteroidota bacterium
CAAGAAATAAAAATAAAAAAACACATAATAGAAGGTAAGAGTAATAAAGAAATTGCAGAAGAATTATTTATTAGTTTAAATACTGTAAAAACACATATCACTAATATTTACAGTAAGTTAAATGTATCAAATAGGAAGGAATTGATTGGTAAATTTCAAAAATAGTACCAGTACTAGTACTTAAATCATACGAAGAAAAACATTTTGATAGTTGTTTTTTCTTTCTCTTTGTGCAAGTATTAATTATAAAACACTATTAACTAAAATGCACACAAAATATTATTCATTCGCTTTATTCCTCTACTGTTTAATTGGGTTTTCACAAAATAAATTTACTTTAAAAATATATTTCACAGATTCAAAAAATGAAATAATCATAGAAGCCAATGCATTTTTATTTGATTCAAATACAAACCAAATTGTTAAAGTAGAATCTATTGTAGACGGTCAAGTTCAATTTAATTCACTAATTGAAGGAAATTACAATATTCAAATTAAATCAGAAAATTTTGAAGAGATTGATCAAAAAATTACTTTGAATAAAAATATGAATCTGAACTTAGTTTTATCTAAAATAAAATCAAATCAGTTAAACGAAATTGTTTTAAAAACAAATAAAAAGACTTTCTCAAATTTGAACGGAAATATAAAAGTAGATATTGCAAATTCTATTTTTAAATCAATCCCAAATCCTCTTGATTTGTTGTCTAAACTACCAGGCGTTCAAATAAGTGCAGATAAAGAAACTATTTCGATGGTTGGAATCGGAAACCCTTTAATCTACATCGATAATCAACGAGTGACTGTAAATGACTTAAACGCTTTATCAGTTGAAGACATCAAAACCATTGAGTTAATTAAAAATCCTTCTGCAAAATATGAAGCCGAAGGAAGAGCAGTTATTTTGATTTCTAGAAAATTTAACAAAAAAGAAGGTTTTGAAACTATTTTTAATGAAGTAGCTTCTCAAAAAAAGAGATTCAATAATTATATCAGTTTAAATTTAAATTTAAAAAAAAATAAAACAGAAATAAAATCAAATTTTAGTTACAATAAATTAAATCCTTGGGAAAGCATTTCTAATGATTTTGAAATTCCAATTAATGCTATAAAAACAAATTTTTTAGCCGAATCTTTCACAAAAAGAGCGCAATACATTCTTGGTACGACTATTTATCATCAAATTAATGATAATGATTACTTGTCTTTAAGTTTTAATGTTAAATTACAAAATGATCTTGATGAAAATACAACCAATACATTTTTTCAACAAAATAACATTGGTAACGATATTGTAACTTTAAATAATAATGACGAAAAAAGAAATTCTGTAAATTCGTTTATCAATTACAATAAAAAGATAAAAAAAATAAATACCCAAATCTTTACAGGGATTCAGTATTCAAAATTCAATCAAAATTCAAAAAGTATTATACAAAATAATTTCAATGCAACGCAATTTGATTTAACACAAAATAGAAATCAAAAATTTGATGTTGATGTGTTTTCAGCAAGAACCGATATTGAAAAAACCTTCAAAAACGATATTAAGCTAGAGGTTGGCGCATTGCACTTATCCGCTGAAGCAAATACCGATTTTAAAATAGTAGATTTTATACTGAACAATAATGAAAACTCAAAATATAATTTTAAAGAAAAAAATAGTGCTGTCTATTCCCAATTAAGCGGAAAAATTAAAAAAATCGAATATTCGCTCGGGCTTCGGATGGAAAATACTAATATTAATGCAAGGTTTGAAAAGGATTCTTTTTTGACAATAGATAAAAATTACACTGATTTTTTTCCAAAAATACAAATTGATATTCCTATAGATAGCACAAAAACTATTAGCTTTAATTATACAAAAACCATAGCAAGACCCAATTATTCTTCGACAAGCCAAATAGCAATATATACAAATCCTTATTTAGTCTTTTCGAGAAATATTAATTTAAATCCAACAATTTCTGATGAAATTTCTGCAACATATCAATATTTAGATAAATCCCTAAAATTAAATTTTCGCCAAAGCACAGATCCAGTTAATTTTTCATTTTTCTACGATACTACCAACAATCTCATTACATTTAACTCAATTAATTATAGAAAAGAAACTGCTCTAAATGTTGAAATTACACTTCCTTTCACACATAAATTTTGGAGTTCTACAACGGTTTTAAATGTATTACATAATAAAATTGAAGATCCATTAGCTGTTTTTAATAGTTCAAGACCGTACTTATATTATTATTCAAATAGCATTTTTAAGTTGCACAAAAACTATGATTTTTCAGTAAGTGGTTGGGGGTTCACCACGCGATACGAAGGAGTTTTTGAAAGAAACGCACTATTTATTATGGATTTAGCACTGTCTAAAACGTATTTCAAACACTTTGATTTCACTTTAAGTTTTAACGACATATTTCGAAATATGAATTTTAACGAAAATTTAATTATTAATAATGTTAACTCAAAAGCAATTTATTTTACAGATACTAGAGAAGTCTCACTATCGATACGCTATAAATTTGGAATGATGAAAAATTCAAATTTTAAAAAAAAACTAATTGATGAAAATTCAAACAGAATTCGATAAAAAAACAGCACACAACAGCGGTTTGGCGCAATTGGGGTTTTAGGCAAACTTTAAAGTTGGTTTTGTACTTGGAAGTTCGGTCTTTAATTTATAC
>JAYVBR010000396.1:0-2681 GCA_043750395.1 Bacteroidota bacterium
TTAAAAGAAAAAATTCATTGGAATTTTATGAGTTTGATTAATAGCATTATCAGTCAAGCCCAAAGTTATGGCATTCTGCTTTCAATTTTAGCAATGAAAAAATTTTATTCATCGCAACAAGATATTTTAAATCTTGAAAAAGCCAATGCCGAAAGTAATTTGAAAGTTTTGAGCAACCAAATTGCGCCTCATTTTTTGTTCAATAATCTAAATGTTTTGCAATCTTTAATTCAATCAAACCCAAATCAAGCGACCGAATTTGTGAAACATTTATCTGCTATTTATCGTTATTTAATAAAACACAAAGACGAAGAAGTTGTTAATGTTCAAGAAGAATTGAACTTTGCCGAAGTTTATATTTACCTTTTAAATCAACGATTTGGAAATGCTTATGTTTTTGAAACTGTAATTAATAATGAAATTGCGTTGACTAAATTAGTTCCATCGTGTTGTTTGCAGGTTTTGTTAGAAAATATCGTTAAACACAATCAAGGAAATGAGCAAAATCCGCTTGTAACTTCAATTTTTATAAACGAAAATAAAATTATAATTCAAAATGAAGTCAGACCAAAAATCAATCAAAATGATTTTTCAGGAACAGGTTTACAAAACTTAAACGAACGTTACGTTTTGCTTTCAAATCAATCGATTGTTGTCGAAAAAAGCGAAAGTTTTAAAGTAATTTTGCCTTTGATAAATCAACTTAAATCTTATGTTTCTATTTTATAATAATATAGAATTTAAATTTTGTAGTAATTTTGTCATTTCGACGAAGGAGAAAACACATTTGTTGCTAAAGTTATGCGATTTCTCCTTCGTCGAAATGACAAAAACTTGGGTTAATGATAAAAACCAACAATATCCTAAACCAAAACCAATAATTATCAATTTATGAATATTCTAATAATTGAAGATGAACCATTGGCTGCCAAACAATTGCAAAATTTCATTATTGATATTAATCCAGAATTTCATATTGTTGCGTGTTTGAACAGTATTTCGCAATGTTTTGAGTGGTTTAAAAACAACAATCAACCTGATTTAATTTTTTCGGATATTGAATTACTCGACGGAAATGTGTTTAATTTTTACGACAAACAAACAATCAATTGTCCTATAATTTTTGCAACTGCTTACGATCAATTTTTAATGCAAGCCTTCGAAGGCAACGGAATTGCATATTTGCTAAAACCTTTCACGAAAGAATTGGTTGAAAAAGCAATTTCTAAATTTAATAATTTTCAAGTCAAAAACAATAATGCGATAAGTGCAGATGTTTTGCAATTATTACAAAAATCATTGCAACAAGAAGCAACAAATTTATACAAACAAAGATTTACTATAAAAACTAATAAAGGAATTTTTTTATTGCCAGTTGCCGATATCGCATTTGTTCAAGCTGATGGTGTTTTGCTTTATGCATTTGATTTTGATGGGAAAAAATATCCATTAACCGGAACTTTAATTGCAAATGAACAACAATTAAATCCCGAAAATTTCTTTAAAATAAACCGAAGCGACATTGTTTCTATAGATGCAATCGAAAAAATCGCACCACATATTGGCGATAGATTGGCAGTTTTTGTAAAAGGTCAAAAACAGTTTGTAATTACTAGCACTCAAAAAACATCGGTTTTCAGAAAATGGATTGATAGATAACTAAAGTTTAAATTTGAACTCGATGCCCTAGCCCTGATGGAAGGGAAAAACGTTTTTTGATGATTTTTCTTCATCAAAAAACTTTTGGAATGACAGCAGGAAATAGCTTCAAAAAAATATTTTAGAAATTGTATATATATTAAGGTAGGAATTATTAATTTTGCAACTTTGTAAAACAAGGTTCAAGATGGTAAAAGATTTATTCGAGAGAATTCAGAACAATAAAGGTCCGTTAGGAAAATGGGCTTCGCAGGCAGAAGGTTATTTTGTTTTCCCGAAATTGGAAGGCGAATTGGGACCACACATGATGTTTCATGGTAAAAAAATTTTGAACTGGTCAATTAATGATTATTTAGGATTGGCGAACCATCCAGAAGTGCGTCAAGCCGATACAGATGCTGCGATTAAGTATGGTGCTGCATACCCGATGGGAGCAAGAATGATGTCTGGTCACACAGATATGCACGAGCAATTGGAGAAAGAATTGGCAGAATTTGTTCAGAAAGAATCATGCTACTTATTGAATTTTGGTTACCAAGGAATTATGTCGACAATCGATGCTTTGGTTACCAAAAACGACATAATTGTTTATGATGTCGATGCGCATGCGTGCATTATTGACGGCGTTCGTTTGCACATAGGCAAACGTTTTACATACCGTCATAACGACCTTGAAAGTATGGAAAAAAACCTGCAACGTGCCACGAAAATGGCCGAAGAAACTGGCGGTGGAATACTTTTTATTACCGAAGGTGTTTTTGGAATGCGTGGTCAACAAGGAAAACTTCGTGAAGTTGTTGAATTAAAAAAGAAATACAATTTCAGACTTTTGGTCGATGATGCTCACGGTTTTGGAACTTTAGGAAAAACTGGTGCAGGTGCAGGCGAAGAGCAAGGAATTCAAGCTGATATTGATGTTTATTTTTCAACTTTTGCAAAATCGATGGCGAGTATTGGTGCTTTTATTGCTGCCGATAAAGATGTTATTGATTACTTAAAATATAATTTGCGTTCGCAAATGT
>JAYVBR010000397.1:0-6241 GCA_043750395.1 Bacteroidota bacterium
AAGTTTTAAAAGTGCTTCTTTTTGTATTCCAATATGCAAAGATGAAAAAACTAAATTTCCAAAAAGTTTTTCAATAAAAATTTTGGATACAATAGAAACTAAAATTACTGAATACAATAGAAGTGATTTTTTAGAGTACGAATATTCATCAAATTTATCAATAAAAACAAAAGAATTATATTTGGATGATTGGCAATTAAAAATAGGTTTCGAAAAATCATTTGTTTCACTCGAAAGTTTAATCGGTAAATGGCAAGTTACATCAGGAAAAAATCATTATGATTTTGAACTTATGCAAAGCCGATATATTGATAATAAAAACAGTGTAACCCAAATTTTTACATATGATTACAGCAATAATACTTTAAAAGTAAATCATAATATTGGCAAAATTATCCGTCTAAAAAATGACAGATTAACTATAAATTGGAACAAAAAAGATACTGTCAAATATATAAAACACTAAAAATGAATATGAAAAATGCTGTGTTACTAACATTAATTTCAATCTTTTTGTTTGGTTGCAACCCTTTTCTCTCAAAAAAAGATAAATATCCAGAAGTACCCTATTTAGAAGATTTGATAAATCAAAATAATGTTTTAGAAAAAATAGAATTTGATTCAGAAAATTCCTTAATTGAATTTTTAAAATCTGATAAAATTCTTATAAAAACTTGGGTAAATAACTATGAAGGTTTACAAACAATAAAAATATATAATATCAACAAATCACTAATCTTTGAAAAACAATTTGAAGGTACAACGCCGCTTTTCTTTGACAAAAACGGAAATATATTTGTTGATAATATTAAATATTATCAGCCTGATTACAAGCGAATTGAAAAATTCGAAATTATATATATCAATAAGTTAATTACTGATTTTGAACTAGCAACCAAAAAAACCATTCCAAAAAACGATAGCATTAGTGCTGCAAAATCTAAAATATATGCTGAAAATTTCATTAAAAAAAACAATATAAAAATTATAGATAGTACAAGTGCATTTGGAAGTCCAGATTATACTCATTATCCAAAAATTATTCAAGACAGCATTATTAAATACAACCAACAATTAGAAATAATATATCCTAGCGAATCTGCAATTTTATATAAGAAAATAAAAGAATATGATAGATTTTTAACTAAAAAGTTTGAAATCGAAAATCTTGACCGAAACTTTCCAAAAATTCATATTAAAGAAAAAAATAATCAATTGGTTTTTTGGAGCGAAGAAAAATATGTGAATAATTATGAAAAAGTAAAAGTAGAATTTGATGAATTTGACGACAAAATTCTTGTCGAATGGCTTGAAGGTTTATTACCAAGTCCGCTTTATTTACATTATTATCAACTGAACAAAAAGCAACGTTTTAAAGTAAAAGATTATGACTCTGCATTTACAATCAAAATCGAAAATAAAGATTATTTATTTTCTAATTATTATGGATTGTATTTAATAAAATAAATACTTGATCAAAATAAACAAAAATGTACATTATGACTAAAATTAAAAAAATATTTTTCACAGTAATTATTACCGTGATGTTAATTTTAATTAGTTCAATTATTACCTATCAAGATCAGCGGAAAGTAGATGGTTTGCATTCCTATGGTTTTCCATTTGCAAATTATGAAAGTTGCGGCGATTGTGTCGAAGGATTTGAAAACGGTTTTGTTTATGAAAATATTTTTATTAATATGTTTATTTATAGTTTAATAGTTATTTTTACAATGTATATTTATAAAAAAATCAAAAAATGAAAATTTACAATTCACTATTCTTAGTACTTTCTTTAGCAATTTTAATAAGTTGCGGTGGCGACAAAACCGACGAAGTTTTACTAGAAAAAGATCGAGCAGAATTAGAAGAAAACCTTTATTCAGAGAAAGTTTTGACGTACAAAATGGGAAAAATATGTGTTCGAGCATCAGCTTTAGGCGAAAATGTTCCACCTGAATTTCAGAAATTGTCCAGCTCTATTTCGAATGTAAATTCAAAGATAATGGTCGATGGTAAACCAAAATTCACTAATTTATCTATTATGGATTATGTTGCGCTTTACAAAGATTACAGCGCAATGAAAGAATTTATTAAAACAACCGATGAAGATAAATTTCCAAATTTGATTGAAGTAATAAACCTGACAAGTAGCGAAAAACCAATTCAAAATCCAGTGTTTTTAACTGGTGAATCTAAATTAGTAACCCAAAATGTTGAACACGGAATTCTTAGTGCTATTGTTATTTTATCTAGAGATTTAGGCAAAGAAGTTTCACTATACGAATGCTCAAAAACCAACCCAGATTTATTGCCTGATGATCAAATAAAAGGTTTGCTTCAGTTTTTTAGAGGATTTTTGTTTTTTGAAAAAAAGTTACTATATCTTTCTGAAAATGAATTAACTAATAATATTAATTGGTTAGACAAAAACCCAAATGTTGATTTAGAAATAGTAACAGCAATATTCAATTGGAGAAATAAAGCGGCAATAAATCCTCATTTAGCATTTAGTTCGTTAAACCATCTTTTTCGTGGTTTTGATCGTTTAATGATGGAAAGAGAAATCGACGAAAAACGAGCACTCGAAGATTTTCAAGCATTTATTGACAATTCCGAAAAAATGGGCTTAAACAATGAGTTAACTGCTGTTGTTGAATCGTTTGTGTACATAAAACAAGAACAAAATCAAAAAGCAATTGCATCTTTAAAAAAATTAAAACTAAGTCCGCTTTTAGCAAATGATGAAAAAAAATCAATCGATGAAACAATTGTTTATTTACAAAGTCGTGAAAAAGGCGATATGAAAAACTCGGTTGTCGATAAATTTTTTATGGCAAAAATTGCATCAAAATTCATATTCAATGTTTTGTCAAAAGTCGATTGGAAAGCAGTTTTAAAATCTCAAAATGTCGAAAATGTTGATGAAATTTTTGTTTATATTGACGAATATAAAGGTTTTATAAATAATATCTCTAAATACAATAATGAAAAAATAATTGATGAAACTTCAACCGAAATCAAAGAAGCAAGCAAAGGTTTGTTTGATAAAGCGAAGGGTTTATTGAAATAAATTTCGAAATTGATGATAAAACCTATTTATATTCGAATTATTATGGATTGTTTCTTATAAAATAAAAAAGATGAAAAAAATTTTATTAATAATTTCACTTTTTGCAGTTCTTGTGAGTTGCACAAAAAAAGACAATCATCCTGAAGTTCAATATTTATCAGATTTAGTAAATAATAAAAAAATATTACAAAAAATCGAAATCGATTCGATTTTTAATGAAAATATGAAGTTTTTAAAATCTGATAAAATTCTATTACAAACTTACGATGCTTTACAAAATATTAAGATAATTGATTTAAACCAAAATGTGATTTTTGGTAAAAAATGTAATCCTAAAATTAAAATTTACATTGATAAAAATGGAAATATTTTTTGTGATAATATGAAATATTTTTATCCAGATTATAAAAAATCAGTAAACTTTGAAGTAATTGATATTTATAAATTGATAAATGATTATAAAATTAATTTAGAAAAAATAACTCCAAACAATGACAGCATTTTTGATGTAAAATCTAAAATTTATGCTAAAAATTTTATCAAAAAAAATAATTTAAAAATTTCAGCTAGTTTTGATGATTATGGAAGACCTAATTACAACGATTATCCAAAAACAATTCAAGACAGTATTGCAAAATTCGACAAACAACTTTATGTAAAATATCCTTACAGAGACAGTTTAATTACTAATAAAACCAAAGATTTCGAAAAATTATTAGCTGCAAAATATAAATTCAAGCCTTTAGGTCGAATAGAAACAGGAAATTTTATTGAAGAACAAAACGGACAATTAATTTTTTATCGTGAAAGTAATTTTGTAAATGAATTCGTGAAAGATGCCAAATTTTTCGAATATTTCGATGAATCAATTCTTGTTGATTATTATCCATCTGGCAAGCTTTTTGGAACGATTTCTCTTTATTATTATCAATTAACGAACAAAACTCGTTTTAAAGATTATAATTCATCAGTTTTTAAATACACTATTGACAAAAAAAACTATATGTATTCGAAAAGTTTTGGACTATATTTTATAAAATAAATTTAGAAATATGAAAAAAATTATGAAAAACTTGTTCATAATTTTAATGTTTTTAACATTAATTGGGATTGGTTTTAGTTTTAAAAACAATAAAAATTTCAACAATAATTTTGTTGAATATATTGTAAATCCAAAAAAACAACAAGTTAAAATGTTTTGGAAAGACCATAAACAAAACAACTTTGTCAGCATATCAAAACTTAAATCGTGGTTAACTTCCAACAAAAAAGATTTAGTTTTTGCAACTAATGGCGGAATGTACCAAAAAAACTTATCGCCAGTTGGTTTGTATATCGAAAATAAAATTATTAAAACCAAAATTGATACAACAACCCAAGTTGGTAACTTTTATTTAAAACCAAACGGCATTTTCTTTATTACAAATGACAACAAAGCTGGAGTTTGTCAAACTGAAAAATTCATCAATAAAAGCATTAAATATGCCACACAATCTGGTCCAATGTTGGTTATTGATGGTGCAATTCATCCAAGTTTTAATGAAGGTTCAACCAACGTAAACATTAGAAATGGTGTTGGAATTTTACCAAATGGCAATGCTATATTTTCAATGTCAAAAAAAGACATTAATTTTTATGATTTTGCAAAATATTTTAGAGATTTGGGTTGCAAAAATGCTTTATACTTTGATGGATTTGTTTCTCGAACCTATTTGCCTGATCAAAATTGGACACAAACTGATGGTAATTTCGGAGTCATAATTGCTGTTGTTAAAGATTATAATTCAATTAAAAAATAGATTATCTTTGCAAAAAATTTTAGAATGTCAAACATATATTTAGGATATCATTTCACAGTTGAACCAAAAGAACTTGGTTCAGAAATTTTAGTCGCAGAATTAGGCGAATTGCCTTTCGAAAGCTTTGTAGAAAGCGAATTTGGTGTAACTGCTTATATTCAAAAACATTTGTGGAACGAAAATATTATTGATGATTTGTTTATTTTAAATTCTCCACAATTTATAATTTCCTATAAAATCGAAGAAATTGACCAAGTAAACTGGAACGAAGAATGGGAAAAAAACTTTGACCCAATTGATGTCGAAGGAAATTGTCACGTTCGTGCACCGTTTCACCCAAAAACCAATGCAGAATTCGATATAATTATTGAGCCAAAAATGAGTTTTGGAACTGGACATCACGAAACCACACACATGATGATTCAGCATTTGCTTGAAATTGATGTTCGTGGAATGAAAACGCTCGATATGGGTTGCGGAACTGCAATTTTGGCAATTCTTGCCGAAATGAAAGGCGCCAAACCAATCGATGCGATAGATATTGACAACTGGTGTTACCTCAATTCTATCGAAAATGCCGAACGAAATAATTGCAAAGAAATTACTGTTTATGAAGGCGATGCTAATTTATTAAAAGGCAAAAAATACGATTTAATAATTGCTAACATCAATCGAAATATTTTATTGAATGACATGCAAGCCTATGTAGATTGTTTGAATTCAAATGGTACGATTTTATTTAGTGGTTTTTACGAAGAAGATATTCCGTTTATTGATGCGTCTTGCACCGAAAAAGGATTGACATACGTTAAAAAATTTCAAAGGAACAATTGGGTTTCACTTAAATATACGAATTAGTTATAATTAAATTTATAATAAAAATGACAACAGAAATAGATTATTTAGAAGAAGTTTTGGTTCAAGAAAACGTTGATTTAAACAACGAAATAGTACTTTTTAATGATGATGTAAATACTTTTGACCACGTTATTGAAACCTTGATTATGGTTTGCGACCATACAACCGAACAAGCCGAACAATGTGCAATTTTAGTTCATTACAAAGGAAAATGTACCGTAAAAACTGGAAGTTTAAAAGATTTGACTCCAAAATGTTCGCTTTTATTAGAAGCTGGTTTAAGCGCAGAAATTGTTTAAAATCAGATTTGATCACTTTTAAAAAGTTGTCAAATCTTTACTAAAACAATTAGTAGTTAAACCTAAAATAAATATTTGGTATAAATATTGATATTATCGTTATCAAATTTAAAAATTTAAAATGTCTTATAAATCAGTCTTTTTTTCTCTATTATTTCTGACATTAATGTCTTGCATAAGCACAAAATCTACATTAATGAATGTTGATAACA
>JAYVBR010000398.1:0-2675 GCA_043750395.1 Bacteroidota bacterium
GTGGCATCACCTTTGGCTTGTTCGCTTAACCCATTTAGTTTTTCTTCGACTTTCGCTGAAATTTTCTCAAGCTGCTCAACCGTTTTTGTAATTAAATCGCTTTGTTCTTTTTTGAGTTCATCAAACTTTGTGCGTTGTTCTAAAGTAAAATCTTTTAAGTTCGAAGTGAGAGTTTCTCGATTAGTTCTGTTGTTTTCTTCCAGTTTAGTGTTTAATAATTCTATTTTATCGGCTAATGTTGTATTTATTTCTTTAAGAGCATTTTGGCTTTGCTCTGTAATGTTTTTAAGTGTTTCAGATAATTCTTTTTTGAAATCTTTTAGTGTTTCGTTGAGTTCTGTTCTATTGTCCTTGGCAATGTTTGCATTTTCTTCTCGATTGGTGCGGAAATCATCTTTTAAGCTGGTTTCGATTTTTGATATACTTGTTTGTAATTCAACAACTTTATTTTTTAATTCGGGTAATTCATTATCACTTTTGCTTCTGAAAACAATTATTAATATTATTGCTAAAAGCAACAATACACAAATGATGATGAGTAAAATTGTTTCCATTGATTTTTATAGTTTTTTTAATTATGTTCTTGTTTTTTTATTTAAAGATATCATTTAAAATTTTCTATTGTTTGACGTATTTTGGTAATAAATTATAAGATTTTAACAATAGGGTGTAAATATATTAAAAAGCAATGGAAATAAAAATGCGGAAAACCGTCAAAGGTACTAAAATAAAGAAAAATAGTGCAAATTAATTTAGGGTAAGGAGGGTAACCAAATTTTGGATAAAAGATTTTTTATTTTTATGAAATAAAAAAACCAGATTTATATGGAATATTGGGTGCAAATTGGAACGGTTACTTTATCAATTTGCTTTGTAATAGTCTTATGTTACCCGATTATTGAAAAACAAAAAAAGTAAAAAATGTTTGTTGCGTTTTTTGGTTACCCTGCCTACCCTATGAAAACGAGGTAAATTGAAGAAATACAAAGAATAAAAAACAAAAAAAGTGGAAACGTAAGTTTTCCGCTTTTTTTGATTGTTTTTTATCTCCTGTTTTAGGATAATATTTAAAGTCTAATCCTCTGATATTTTGCTTTTTAAATCGACTTCTTCCCAACTAATTTCAATTAATGCATAAACTGCAATTCCGTTCTTTTTTAATCTGATGAAATTGTGCTTATTTAAAGCCTTGCCTAGTTTGTTAATTGTACCGTCTGTTATATTTATTTTTGCTTTTTCAGCTATTTTTACAGCTATTTGAGAAGCATTGAGAAAAGCGTTAGCCTTTTCTTTTTCGCAAGGCGTAAACCACGTTAATAAAAGTTCTTCTTCAGGGCTGTGTAGCTGATATTGTTCGTTATTCTCGGTTATAGATTTTATTTCATCTTGATCAAACCAAAACCTAAATCCATTTTTAAATAAAAATAAAGCTTGTGAAAATGCTAAATTAATATCTGCATTGTGTTGGTACTTAATATCTTCTAATTCAAAACAAAGAAATCGACGGCTTCCTGTTGTATCATTCAAAAATTGTGCGGTGTTGACACTCCCTGCAAACGATGCACGCCTTGGCATAGTTTCATTATTGTGTCCGTAGGCTTTGCGCATTCTTATTTGGGTTTTGGTTATTATTTCTTTTAGTGATCCAATTTCTGAACGGTTTAAGTTTTCGAGTTCGTCCAAGTTAATTAACATACATTCAGATAGCTGTACTAATGTATCTTTATTATTTGGGTTTATTGTTCCTGAAAATAAATACTCTTTTAATTGTTTTGGAACGAGTTTTTCAACCCAAGTTGTTTTTCCTAAACCTTGTTTGCCACTGAATACAATTACTGTATGATTTATTACTTTATCATCGAGAACACAACCAACCATCGCTACCAACCATTTTTTAAAACATTGCTGCCAAAGTTCTTGTTTTGTAGTTGTTATTGTGTTTGCGAGTTGAAAAATATAATCGGTTTTCTCGTCCCATTTTGGTAAATTATTGAAATACTCATCAAATGGATTGAATAATTGACAGAAATCTGAATACAATAAATTACGTAAAGATGAAAGGTTCGTTTTAATTCTTGCTTTTAAACATTCTCTAAGCATTGAATTTTCTATGAAATCGTTCATTACATTCCATTTTTTCTTTTCGAAATATTGAAATTCTAATTTTCCTGATACTATGTTATGACGAAAAACGTATTTCCCAGACAGAAAATTTTCCAGTTTGTCAATTTGGGTTGGTCTTGGTTTGTCATCATCATCGTCGTCCTCGTCTTCAAATAATTCTTTACTTTTCTTTTTCTTGGTTTCATTTTGTGTTGTTTTATTGTTGTTTGTTCCAAATTCGTGAATATTGCCGTAGGCACTATTAACCGCTTGTTTTACTTCTTTTTCGTCAAAGCCAAAATCGTTTAAAATAAAGTTCATTGCCTCGTCCAATGGCATTGCTTTTCGATTCAAATTACAAGCTAATTGATGTACAAAAACGTTGCGGCTGCCGTCAATGAATTGTACTTTTTTTTCTGTGAATTTTATGCAATGGTTGTAAATTAGTTCCCAATCCTCACCCCCAGCCCCTCTCCGAAGGAGAGGGGAGCTAATGTCGCTTATAGCAATAACCTCAATTTCATTTTCAATTTTAAATACTTTTGAATCTTCATTTAAGTATAAATTTTCAT
>JAYVBR010000399.1:0-2674 GCA_043750395.1 Bacteroidota bacterium
TGTAAAAGGAAAAATTAAACCAAATGAGAATACCAATTTAATAATTCCGATAAAAAGACGATTGATGTATTGGAAATATTTGGCTAAAAGCGATACAATTAGCAAAGTTTATGATAAAAAAACACAACTTGCAGTTAAAGCTTATCAAATAAATAACGGACTAATTTCTGATGCTATTATTGGCAAATCTACAGTTAATGCACTAAATTACAACAAGTCCGAAAGACGTGAACAAATTGTTGCAAACTTAGAAAGATGGCGGTGGTACCCTGAGAGTTTTAGCGACAATTACACAATAGTAAATATTCCTACATTTACAATTAGTGCTGTAAAAATGAATGATACTTTGCAATCTTTCAAGACAATTGTCGGCAAAGTTTCAAGACGTTCACCAGTGTTTACCTCTAAATTAAGCACAGTGATTCTTAACCCAACTTGGACTGTTCCGCCAACAATTCTTAAAGAAGATTTGATTCCTGATGCAACCAGAAGTCGGAGTTATTTTCGTAGAAATAGAATTACGATATTCGATAGAAAACACAAAAAAGTAAATCCATATTCTTGGAAACCTGAAAACGCCAAAAATTATAGTTATGTTCAAGATCCTGGAGCTAACAATTCATTGGGAATAATGAAAATAATTTTTCCAAATAAATTTTCGGTTTATTTGCACGATACCAATCATAAAAGCGGTTTTTCGAGCAATTCTCGATCGTTGAGTTCAGGTTGCACACGAGTCGAAAATCCGTTGGGATTAGCAGAATATGTTTTGAATGATTCAATAAACTGGAATCGAGAAAAAATCAATAAGAAAATTTCTGAAAAGAAAACCTTTCCGATAAATATTAAACAAGATATTCAACATTTTCAATTGTATTGGACAGCTTGGTCGGATCATAATAAATTAATTTTCAGAGAAGATACTTACAATTTAGACTTCGAATTGTACTGTAAAATGAGAGAATAATTGCTTGATTTTACATAATTTTAAATTATTAAGACTATTTTCAAAAATTCTTAAAAATGAAAAATTTAATTTATTTGATAGTAATTTTCAATTGGATAAATTTATTTGGGCAAACCAATTATTCTGGGTTTATAGATAAATTTCCAATCGAATTATTTGCAAATATTGAAAGTTCTGGAAATTCTTATGGCGTTTATGTTTACACAGTATTTGACGAACCAATCAATCTTGTGGGGAAACTTGAAAATGAAAAATTAATTTTTTTCGAGAAAGATGCCAAAGGAAATAAATCTGCAAGTTTGACTTTTAATAATTTTATTCTAGAAAATAATGTTATTAAAGGAATTTGGAAAAATTTAAAAACCGAAAAAGAATTAAAAATCACATTATCTAAAAAAATTAAAAATAGTGAAGGAATTATTCAACAAAAATCAATTGTTGATAAATATTTTAGAATTATTGCTGGTAATGAGTCTGTAAGTCAAATTAAAATTTTCCAAAAAAAAACCGATAAATTTATCCAAAAATTCGATGTTGATTGCCGAAATTCGGATATGTATTGTATTTCTACTGGCGATTTCAACTTCGATGGATTTACAGATTTTTCAATTTTCGAGACAAGTTATGCTGGTCCAAATACTTCAAGTTTGTATTTTTTATACAACCCAAAAACCAAAAAATTCTTTGAAAGTGGTTTTACTGGAACTTCATTAGAATTTGATGAAAAAAGAAAAATAATTACCGAAACCAATCAATGTTGTGCAGGCGAAAGTATTATCAATGCTGATTATAAAGTTGTTAAAAACAAAATGATCTTGATTAAAGAACGCTGTTTCAAATGGAACGAAAAAAAGCAAGCTATGGAAGAACAAAAACCAAGTAAATGTCATTAACATAAATAAATTTTTTATGAAAGCAATAAGCACAGTAACTTTGTTTTTTTTATTCGCATTTGCATTAAATGCAAATACAATTACTCAAAATAAAGATATACTTTTAAATAAAGTTTTAAAGCAATTAAATCTAAAAGAAACAGATATTTTAGAAGAATTATGTACAATAAAAACCGTTCCGTATAATAAATCATTATCAGTTTTGGCTATTCCAAAAATAACCAGACAAGAAATTGACGCATCTAACAATGGTTATTACGAATTTGATTTGTATGTTGTTTTAGTTAGCAATAAAAGTGGCGAAATTATTAAAAAATTTTTCGAAGAAAACGCGCTAACTTCCGATGCAATAGTACTAGAAAGCCTAGAGATTGATACTGGTTTATATATTCTCGACAAGAATATTCGTGCCTTTGGAATTAGAGTAAATTATAGAGGCAGTAGCGGTCCAAACCCTTATAGTAAAACAGATTTATCGCTTTTTATTGATGAAAAAAATTCATTGAAACGGGTTTTAGAAAATTATACAATTTCAGAATATCATGGTGAATGGAATATGAATTGTTTTGGAGAATTCGAAACAATTGAATCAACAATTGATATCGACAAAACCAAATCTAATAATTTTTTTAATTTAAAAATAAAACAAAAAATTACAAATCAAATAAATATAAAGGTTAAAGATGATTGTATTGAAAAAAAGAATTTTAGAAATAAAACAATATTTTTAAAATTTGATAAAAATCAATACAAATAGAATTTTGTTTTTTGATAAGCCAAAAAAAAGCTGATGTAAATTTACATCAGCTTTTTT